>JASGCS010000004.1 GCA_030054035.1 Candidatus Methylacidiphilales bacterium | reverse complement strand
AGGGTGGGGAAAAACAAGGTTGAGGTGATGATTAATTTACGAAAGAGAGAGAGAGTGCTTCTGAAGATGATGAATTGTTGATTACAATTTGCATAATGGTGTCTCCTGTATGATGTTTAGTTGTTCAGTTATTTAGTTCCTAAGTTATGGTTATAAATAATTATACTAGATTTTATGGTGAAACTGTACTCAAACTCATTACTCCACCGTTACTGACTTTGCCAGATTTCTTGGTTTATCAATATCGGTACCTCGTGCAAGTGCAACTTGAAATGCAAGCCATTGCAATGGTATGGTAAAGAGAATTGGTGAAGTATAAACATTATAAATTGGGAATGGGATGGTGATAATGTCTTCGTGAAATTGTTGCTTTGAAACTAGGTGATCTGAAAATACTAGTAGTTTTCCACCTCGTGCATGCACCTCATGGATATTGGTGATGATTTTTTCTAGTAGGGAGTCGCTTGGGGCAACTGCAACAACCGGTGTGCTGGCGTCAATCATGGCAAGTGGGCCATGTTTTAATTCTCCCGCTGGATATGCTTCTGCATGAATGTAAGAAAGTTCTTTAAGTTTTAGTGCACCTTCTAAAGCTATGGGGTAGTGAATTCCTCTTCCGAGGAAAAGCGCACTTCTCTTGTCTTGGAAAAATTGTTGCATTACTGCACTGTGAGTGGTAGTTACATTGATAGTTTCATAAAGAGCATTTGGCAGTAAAGTAAGTGCGCTAAAAATATTATGAAAGAGTTGGTCCTCAGAAGAGTTTAATTGCCTTATGCGTAAAGAAATAAGTAACAGTATGGTTAGTTGGGTGGTGAAAGCTTTGGTGGAGGCAACTCCTATTTCAGGTCCTGCATGAGTGCAAAGGGTGAAATCAGTCTCAGCACTTAAGGTGGACTCCATTCTGTTAGTAATTGATACTGTTGAAAAAAACTTATGCTTGTTGGAACGCAGTGCGTTTATCGTGTCTGAAGTTTCTCCAGATTGACTTATGGCAATGAGAAGACAGTTGTCAGGAACTGGGCGCTCCCGGTAAATAAATTCACTGGCAATATCAACATTAGTTGGAAGTGCGCAATGGGACTCAAACCAATGCGAAGCCACCAGACCAGCATGGTAGCTGGTACCACAAGCTACAATTTGAATGGCTCGCACCTGTTGGAACATTGCGTCGCTACCAATACCAGCAAAATTGCTAGCAATACCGTCCGATAGCAATCTACCCTCCAAACACTCGCTAACACATTGAGGTTGTTCGCATATTTCTTTTTCAGTATAAGTAGTAAAGTTTCCTAAGGCTAGAGATTCAGGATTGAGGTTATTTTTCTTAAAGGGTATTGAAATTCTATGCATGGCAAGTTTATTGCATTGGTAATGTTCAAGTGAGTTTTTTGTTATTACTGCTAATTGATTTTGCGATAAGGGAAGAACTTCTTCACAGATACCAGACAATGCCAGGGCATCTGATGAGAAAGCATATCCATGCGAAGTTTTACCCAGGACAATAGGACTATGCATGGAATAGCCAAACACAGCTTCGGGCTGAGAGCTATCTAAAATTGCAAGTGAAAAACTACCTTTCAATTGTTCTACAGTTTGCATAATGGCTTGTTTGGTATCAGCGCCTTGTTTTCTGTACATGTGGATCAAGTGAGCGACAACTTCGGAGTCAGTGTGCGATTTAAAGACATACCCTTTTTGGGTAAGAAGAATTTTTAAATCAGAGTAATTTTCAATTACGCCATTATGGACAATGGCAATTTGCTCTTCGCTAATGTGAGGGTGTGCATTGCTGTCACTTGGCTCTCCATGAGTTGCCCATCTTGTGTGAGCGATGCCGACTTGTTGTTGGAATTCTGGTACTGAGATTAGGCTCTCAAGTTGATGTACCCTTCCCTTAGATTTAATACAGGTTAGTTCACCTTGTGGAGTTAGAACCGCGATACCACTTGAATCATAGCCACGATATTCGAGTCGTTTTAATCCCTGCAGAAGAATTGCAGTGATTGGAATTTGCGATGCAATAGCAAAAATTCCACACATTACTTAGTGCTGCCATTTGAGATACCATTTGACAAATTGCTCAATTCCCTTTTGTGCAGACACTTTTGGCTTGTACTTAGTAAGCGCTATCATTAGCTTCGTGTTGCACTTAGTGTCTAAACTATCTGCTTTCTGTCTTGGAAGTAGTTGAATGATGGCTTTTTTACCTAGTGCTTTTTCAATGGCGTGAACCATGTCCTTTAAACTAGTTGCGGTTCCCGTTCCTAGATTGACAACTCGGTAGGGAGCACTACTAATACTAGAGTCAGGTTTTTTAGGATTAAATGCTTTATTTGGCTTAGGTGGTTTAGGGATGATGCGAGAAATAATCTCAACCAAATCATCAATGTAAATCAAATCACGAGTATGATTTCCTTTATTGAACAGTTGCACAGGGGTGCCTTCTAGAATTTTTTTAGTGAATAACCACACTGCCATATCTGGCCTACCTGATGGCCCATAAACAGAAAAAAATCTCATGCCAGTGCAAGGCAGCCCTAAGCTATGTGCATAGGCATGCGCAATGGACTCATTAGCTTTTTTGCTGGCAGCATACAAACTCGTAGGATGATCGCTAGATGCGCTTTCGTTGATTGGCAACAAACCATTTAACCCATAAACTGAACTGCTTGAAGCGTAGACAAAATGTTTAACCTTACCATGCCTTGCACACTCAATAATATTAACAAACCCTTGCAGATTGCTATCCACAAAAGCTTGTGGTTGTTCTAATGAGTACCTGACGCCTGCTTCGGCGGCTAGGTTAACGACAATGGAGGGATTATGTTTAGCAAAGACTTCTTTGACTTTGACGAGATTGGCGATATTGACTTGGTGGAACACAATACCTTGCGCTTGTACCTCAGCTAATCGTTTTTGTTTTAGGGCTAGATCGTAGTAGTCATTAAGTGAATCTATACCAACGACAAGATATTTTCCACTAGAGGCTAACTTGAGAGCTAATCTTGAGCCTATAAATCCTGCAATTCCTGTAATACAAACGGTTGTCTTCATTGATATTATTTTAACCTAGATTTTGAGTATATAATAAATACATGAAGTTATTGATTAAATTTAACCTAGCATTTATAATCATTCTCGCTATCGGTGTGCCGGTCACTATTCATTTTGCCAATAAATTATTAATTGAACAAGCAAACAAAGAAACGCTATCTCGAGCTAAATTAGTGCTTGAAATTGCTAATACAGTTCGAGCATATACGCAAAATGAAGTCCGTCCAGTTATTGAGCAAAAAATTGGGCTTGGAAGTGAATTCATTCCAATTTCCGTTCCAGCATTTTCTTCACAGACTGTTTTTACAAATTTAAAAAAAGAATTACCAGAATACGGATATAAAGAAGCCTCAAGAAATCCGACTAATATTAAAGACAAAGCACTGGAGTGGGAAGATAATCTGATTGAATATTTTATCAGGTCGGAGCAGGAGAACAAAAAAGATCATTATATTGAAGGCAAAAGAATTACAGATGAGGGAGATTATTTATATATCGCTAAGCCAATGCACCTTAAGGATCCAGCATGTTTGATTTGCCATTCCGATCCATCTATTGCACCTGTCGCAATGAAGGAGCGTTATGGGCTTAATGGATTCGGCTATAAATTACATGATTTAATTGCGGTGCAGATTGTCAGCGTTCCACTTTCCTACTCACTTGAACGAGTCTCTGTAGTTTTACAAACTATAACCATATCAATTCTTGCGGTTGCTTTTGCGTTATGGATATTGCTTAATTTCATGTTATACACTATTATCATCAATCCCATCCAGAAAATCGCCGAACAAGCAAATCTGATCAGCACCGGAAAACAAGATTTACAAGAAATTCCAGTTAAAAGCAAAGATGAAATTGGTGAACTAACTAAGGCATTCAACCGTATGCAAAGAAGCATGCTTACCTCATTGAAAATTATTCAAGGCAACACCGTCAGAAAAAACTAACGATTTTTTGTTAGCTATTTTATGAGCGACCATTCAATACCCGCATTCATTGGTAAATTCAAAATAGAGAAGATTATCGGCAAAGGTGGTATGGGAATTGTCTACCTTGGCTACGACAAAGATATTGATAGAAGAGTCGCGATCAAAACGTTACTCGCTGAAGGCGCAAACGATGGTAGCACAAACGCAAAGGTAAATTTTCTTGAACGATTTAAGACAGAAGTAAAAGTTGCCGCACGAGTCAACCATCCAAACCTTGTGCATATTCTAGATTTTGGTTATGAAAATTTGATGCCTTATATTGTCATGGAATATATAGAAGGAGTGAGTCTAAAAACACTACTTCAACTTAATAGAATAAATTTCACTCAAATAAATAAAATCTTTTGGCAAGTGTTATGTGCTTTAGAAGCAATTCACAAAGCCGGAATAGTGCATCGCGATCTTAAGCCTGCAAACCTTATTATCACGGATAGTTTGGCAGTAAAAGTTACAGATTTTGGAGTTTCTCTTGATATTTCTAAACGCACTTCGCATGAAGACAAAGGGGATCATACCATAGTAGGTTCATACCGCTACATGCCCTACGAACAACATGTCGGTGATGTAACTGATTTTAGAGCTGATATTTACTCGGTAACTGTAGTGTTTTTAGATTTAATTCTCAACGCGCGTTACAGTAACTATATAAAAACATTTTTATTAAGTGAGATTGCTTCGATTTATTTATCATTCACGATAACCCAAAACCATATTGTACCAACTTGCTTTAGATCCATCTTTGAAAAAGGATTATCTTTAAAAGCGGCGAATAGATTTTCCACTATCCAAGAATTCAAAATCGAGTATCGTGCATGTGTTGAACAACTTAACAAAGAAATAACAGAAATAAAACAACGATCAATTAATGAACCACGAGATCTGCAGGTTCGTCAAGAATATTTAATTCTTGATATGATAAATACACTTCAACCAATTATTGGACCAGCGGCAAGTGCTTTGGTGCATTCTCTTGTCGCGCAAGAAACCGATCCACATAAATTAATTGAAAGTATTGCTCAGGAAATTCCCAATGAAAAAGAGCGAAAATATTTTATTACGGTTATTACCAATAAAATATCTTCAGATAAAAATAAAATAATCACTTCTCTTGATGATAAAAAAGACACTAAAACGGGGGGATCATCGAATCAAAAAATAAATAAAAAATTAACTGAGGCATTTTCTCTAAACGAAAAAAGTAGAGAAGAATTAATTAGGCTCTATGCGCAGTATATGGGTCCTCTTGCAGAGTGTATCTTGGACGAAAAACTAAGTTTTTCTAAAACCAGAGAAGAATTCATTTCAGAGCTTACCAGTGAGCTGCCCGAGCATGAGAGCAAGGCCTTAATCGATGAGGCAAATGCGAGAGGATTACTATAAAATAAATCATGCCTATCAAGAGAAAATGGCAACTCCCCCCTATAGCGGTAATGGTAGGAATTGTATTAATTATACTTTTATCAAATGTATTCCGAAACACTGCAATACATATTGCCTATAGTGACTTTTTGCCTTCCTGGTTGTTAATGACCGTTAAGGTTCTTCTTATTATTGATGGTATTTTATTAATACTCCTAGGTGTGAGAGTACTTCGTAAAGCAAATACACCTGTCCCGACTTTTAACGAACCAGTAAATTTAGTTACCAAGGGTGTTTATAAGTATACTAGGAATCCAATCTATTTAGGAATGGCAGAGTTACTTCTCGTCTGCTCACTATATAGTGATTCTATCATTACGATACTTATTCCATTGTTATTTATTCTGCTCGCACATTTATATTATGTACCATTTGAAGAAAAACAACTGTTTCAGAGGTTTGATATAATTTATAAAAACTATCAATCCCAAGTACGACGATGGCTTTGAGGCAGAGTGCTTATTACTTGTTATATTGTTTGGTGTTAAGTGCCTGCACCGTCGGCACAACAATTATCGGAAGATGGATTGATCCTTTATCACTTGAGCACTTGCAAAATGGGGTGACTTCAGAAGATAAAATACTCTATTATTTTGGTAGGCCCGATGATGAGAAAGAAACCAAATATGAAAAATTAATGACATATCGTTATTGTGAACTTCATAGTGATGGGGTTTCTAAACAAACATTGCAAAACACTGACCCTCAATCTGTTTGCGATTTTCTAAAAATTACAATAGATAAAGAAACCATGGTAATGAGGAGTCACACGTACATTCCTCATAAGTAACAGAAATAATGCTTGCTCAGCTATTTCTGCTCGGTACTAATTGCACGGTAACCTCATAAATATTATTTTGTGACAGTAACTTTAGTTTAGCTTGCAATGCAATTGCATAGGCTTCTTTTAGCGTCTTAGTTTCATCAATGGAGATTTCCACATCAATAAATAAATTATCACCAGAGCGTCTAGTTTTAAGCGATGCCACTGATTTAATTGCAGATATTTCTAGGAGTTGGTTTAAAATGCTATCTCGCTGTTCTTCAGTAATGGATCGATCCATTAGGCTACTGTACGCTTCTTTAATAAATTTTTGCGCAACTCGAGTAATTAACACCCCCATCACGATTCCTGCTACAGGATCTAATAATGGCTGATCAAAAGCAACCCCTGCAATACCAACTATAACAACGAGTGAAGAAACTGCGTCAGAACGAGCATGGTATGCATTTGATAATAATAACATTGAACGAGTTCGGTTTGCTTCATATCTCATATACCTAAACAATCCTTCTTTACATGCCACCGTAGCAATAGCAAAGACCAGTAACATTTGCCACTCCACTAAAACTTGATTAGCATCTGGTCTAAGTTTGGCTAGCGAGTGAATGATAAGTGCGATTCCTGTGAAAAGCATAAGTAAGCTCATAAAAAGATTAGCAAGATCTTCAATTTTAAAATAACCATATTGATATCTATGATTTGGGGATTGGGCACTTACTTTTTTTGCTACTATGACTAATCCATCTCCAAGCAAATCTGATAATGAATGAATGCCGTCGGCAAGAAGCCCTTGTGAATGATAAATATACCCCATACAAATTTGGGCGGTAGCTAGCACAAGATTAGTGATTATACTAACCCATATACTCACCATAGAATTTTTTAAGATTGCCACTTGTATAATAATTGTACCATGTTCAATTCGGGTGCGTAGCTCAGCGGTAGAGCACTGCGTTCACATCGCAGGGGTCACAGGTTCAAGCCCTGTCGCACCCACCATTTCAAGTTTAAAGACTTATTCTTACTCCAAGCTCAATCACTTGTTCGCTAGGAATACTGAAGTAAGAAACCGCGCTACTAGAATTAAAGTACATTACTCTAAATATGGTTGCCCGAATAAAGTTCATTTCTTTCGTGCGAATTTTCACTACGGTAATTTTTCCAAGGAAGTACGACACTGAAGAGATTTTAATTGGTAGTTGATAGGTGGTAGAAATGCGGGTTAGAATTTTAGGGATCTTTATTCGTTCCATAAAGCCGGCAAGCACTCTCACTGTGTAAAAATTATCAGAGAGCTTATGGAATTGGATCTTATCATCGCCTACTTCAAATGGGCGAGTAGTAGTCACTACTGACAGAATTATGTTCAACCTGTGAATAATTTTATTATGTCGCAAATTATACACTAGTGCCTGTGGTGCAACCTGCTCGTCGTGGGTCATAAAAACCGCAACATTGTCAACTATTGCATATTGAGATTGGTGAGCGTCAATAGACAAAATAATTTCTTGTAAGGTTGGGGTGTCTTTAATTAACTGGTCGCTTACTAACCCTCTACCCTTTTTCCAAGTAAGAATTATAAACGCCATGCTCGTTGCTAACAACAAAGTAAACCAACCACCTTCAAATAACTTAAGTGAACAAGCGATGAGAAAAGAAAGATCAAAGAACAATAAAAATATGGTGACAGACACAACAATTAGACGAGAAAAATTCCATAAATATCGGGCAACTACATAGGCAAGAATGGTGTCTATCGCCATTGCTGCAGTAACCGAAAGTCCATATGCATGAGCCAAAGCATCTGAGCTTCCAAAAAATAAAATTGTCGCAACAACTGCCGTTCCTAAAATTGTGTTAACCGTAGGAATATAAATCTGCCCTCGTTCTTTTAATGATGTATGAACAATTTTCATGCGAGGTAATAATCCAGTTTGGATTGCTTGTTGCGTGAGCGAAAAAGTGCCGGTAATCACTGCCTGAGAAGCAATAATAGCGGCTAAAGTAGTTATAACAAATACTATAACAAACAAAGGAGCGGGAAATGATAAGAAAAACAAATTACTGAGCGAGTCAGGATTCTGAATTAATATTGCACCCTGACCTAAATAACAAAATGTTAGCGATGGTAACACTAAAAAAAACCATGCTAAACGAATTGGTTTCCGACCAAAATGACCCATGTCAGCATATAACGCCTCGGCACCAGTAACTGCCAATACTATTGCACCTAATATTACAAAAAACATACCGAAGTGGCTGATGATAAATCTATACGCAAAAAATGGATTGAGGGCATTGAATATAGCAGGGTAATCCAAAGCATTGTTTAATCCATTAATGCCGATCAATAAAAACCAGATAATCATTATGGGGCCAAAAGAAGAGCCGACTATAGCAGTGCCGAGTCGTTGTAGCAAAAAGAGTACGATCACAATGGTAAGCGATGCGGGAATTACCAGAAGGGAAAGTTCTTGTCCAAATAATTTCAAGCCTTCCATGGAACTAAGTATGGTGATTGCGGGGGTGATGACACTATCACCATAAAATAATGAGGCGCCAAGCACACCTAAAAAAATAATCACGCCTTTAGTTGTTGCCTTTAGATTTTTTACCGAGGTAGCTAGCGACATCATGGAAAAAATTCCACCCTCACCCTGATTATCAGCTCGTAATATTAGTGATACATATTTAAAGGAAACTACAGACATAAGCGTCCAAAAAATACAAGATACCGCACCAAATACAGCGACTTGATTAATCAAATTTTTATCGAATTTAAATATTGCTGCCAGCGCATATAAGGGGCTGGTGCCAATATCACCAAACACAACGCCAATACTAGCTAACGCAAGTGCAGAAGTAGAAGAGTTATGTTGTATTGCAGAAGAATGTCGCATGGTGGCTACGGGTGGAATTGAACCGCCGACCTCAGCATTATGAGTGCCGCGCTCTAACCATCTGAGCTACGTAGCCAGTCAGATCATCGTTTGGAGAATTGAGTAGCACGTCTTGCTTTTCTTAATCCAACTTTTTTACGCTCGACCTTTCTAGAGTCGCGAGTAATCATTCCAGCCCCTCGTAATACACTGGTGAATGATTTATCATGTAATGCTAATACTCTTGAAATACCATGTCTCACCGCATCAGCTTGACCTGTGATACCACCACCCTTGACAGTAATCAGAAAATCAGCTGATTCCATATTGGTGAGTAATAATGGTTCTCTTACCTGAAGTTGGGCACTTTTGCGAGGAAAATAATCCTCAAGAGATCTGCCATTGATTTTCATTTCTCCAGATCCTTTCAATGTCATAAACACTCTAGCTGATGAGGTTTTCCTCCTCCCGGTTGCGTATAATTGACTCATGTTGTGCTTTCCTTTCTTTTATTTCAGTAAACTATTTATAGTTAATGGGGTTGGGTTTTGTGCCTTATGCTCATGCTGAGGCCCTGCATAACATTTTAATTTTCTAAAATGCGCCCTGCCCAATGGGTTTTTTGATAGCATACCTTTAATGGCTATTTCAAAGACTTTTCTCGGATCACGTTTAACTAACTCTTTATATGACCAGTGTCGCATATTGCCAATGTACCCACTGTGAATATGGTATGTTTTTTCAGATTCTTTATTGCCGGTCACGATGATTTTGGAAAGATTAGTTACAACTACAAAATCGCCCATATCTGCATGGGGTGTGTAGATTGGCTTATTTTTACCCTTAAGAATTTTTACTACTTCAGATGCCAGCCGTCCAAGTACCATGCCACTCGCGTCAATTAACCACCATTGCGGCTTGTCGTAATCTTTGGAGTACATAAATGATTTCATAATTTACCTCTGAGAAGAATTATTATACTCTATAAATATAAATTTCAGTGGTAATATGATTGTCTACATGAATTTTTCACAATCAATCTTAGAAATAATCACTGAAGAAGTTGCATTAGCCTTACAAACAATTACTGACACCACGATTGACTCCACCATGCCTCAAATACCACAAAATACTACTGAAGTTGGTAGGGAGAGTATTCCGCTTTTCAGAATTAATCATGCAGGAGAAATTATGGCACAAGGCTTATATCGAGGTGCCAGAATGTTTTTATTGCGTGAAAAACTTCGTAGCCAATTTGCCCAAGCAGGAGAAGAAGAATTCTTACACTTACAACTTTGTGTAAAGCATCTGGAATCACTGCAAGGCACCACCAGTAAGCTCACTCCCCTTTCCTATGGCGTGGCATTCGCCCTTGGCGCATTCTCAAGTATTTGTGGAGAATCATATGCATTAGGTTTTGTTGCTGAAACTGAACGCCAAGTTGCAAATCATTTACGGGAGCATGTAACCATACTAGATCCACGCGATCAAGAAGGTAAAAAAATTCTATCCGTTATGCTTGCTGATGAAGAATCTCATGCAAGCTGGGCAAAAAATGAAGGGGGTACTACACTTCCCAGTTTAGTTATTTTCGCTATGAAGGCGAGTTCTAACATTTGGAAAAAAATTGTGCGAGTACTATAATCTCCATTGTGGCGAAAGCGGAGGGTGGTACAACACTTGTACAATGTTCTGTTCGGGATCATAAAAATAGAAACTTCTAGATCCATCGCGATGATTTTTAATTTCTTTGTAGATTGGCACATGGTTTGCCACCAAGTGTGAGTACCATAGATCTACCTGCTCAATTTCACTAACAACAATACCAATATGATCTAAAGAATCATTTTTTTTGTTTCCTAATGGTAGGTCAGCTTTATGTATTGCCAAGGAATCATGCCCACTGGTTAAATAATAATTATCTTCGTCAGGTTGCCATTCAACTGTGTACCCTAAAATCTGGCAATAAAATTGAACCATGGATGTAATATCGGTAACGCGCAATGCGACATGATGTATTCCTGCGTGCTTTGGTAGCATTATTGGTTTAAAAAAACTTTTGTGGAAACTTGGATAGCTGGAAGTAGCATGTGATACACCGAGCAATACTTATCTTTACTAAGTTTTAATGACATATCTACCTTTTGTTGGGTGACAAGAGGTCCTTGAATATGAAACTCTAAAGTAATTTGATTAAAAATCTTTGGGTCTTGGTCGCTTCTGGTCGCCTGAATGGACACTGAGAGTGAGTCAGGGTCTTGATGGGACTTTTTTAGGACCAACAATAGATCAATAGTCATGCAACCAGCCAAAGCGAATAAAAGCAATTCGGTAGGTCTAGCACCAAACCCAGTTCCTCCAAATTCCTGCGCAGAGTCCAAGAGCACTTGGTGGCCACTTTGCCCCTCAGCTAAGAGTCTCATGCCCCCTTTCCAAACAATGTTAGCAGCCACTTCCATACTATATAATATCTTACTATTTCTTAAACAATAACAGGAAAGATACACCATGATTAAAACTCACTCACTAGGGTTTCCACGAATAGGCAAAAAAAGAGAGCTAAAAATTGCCTTAGAAAGTTTTTGGAATGGAAAAGATTCAACTGAACAGTTATTAACTATAGCTAAAGAACTGCGAGAAAGGCACTGGCAACTCCAAACAGAGCGTAGAATCGACTTAATTCCCGCGCTTGATTTTAGTCTTTATGACGCAGTGCTAGATCATAGTCTGCTTTTTAATCTAATTCCAGAACGAATTCAAAAATTAGGGCAGATTGATCCTTTAACTAGCTGTTTTCTTATGGCAAGAGGCAAATCGCCAACCAGCAAATTACAAACTGAAGCAGGTGAAATGACAAAATGGTTCGATACTAACTACCATTACATTACCCCTGAAGTTGGTCGCTTCACAAAACTGGCGCTTAAATCTGAGCCAATAATTCAGCAAATCAAAGAGGCTCATTATCTAAGATTTGAGATAAAGCCCGTATTAATTGGGCCGGTCACATTGCTATGGTTAGCAAAATCCACTGATCCTAATTTCGATAAACTCTCACTGCTCAAAGATTTATTACTGCTATATAGAGAACTCCTGATTGAATTCTACCAACATGGCATTACGTGGGTTCAGTTTGACGAACCAGTTGCTGTACTGGAGCTTGACAAGAAGTGGAGAGAAGCATTCTTACAATACCAATCTTTGCTAAGCGCTGGTCCAAATATCATGCTTGCCACTTATTTTGGCTCTATTGGTGAAAACCTAAAAACCATTGCAGAAACTCAGGTACATGCAGTGCATATTGACTTAGTTCGTGGTAAATACAACCCCAAGACTGTCCACAAAATTCTGCCCAAACATACTGAAATATCTTTAGGGCTAGTTGATGGTAGAAATATTTGGAAAAATAATTTTAAGAACAGCTTTGAAATCGCAAAACCTTGGCTCAAAACAGGAAGAAAACTTTGGGTGGCACCAAGCTGCTCGCTATTGCATTGTCCAATTGATTTAGATAATGAGCGAAGTATCAAAAAACCCGTAGTTAGCTGGTTAAGTTTTGCAAAACAAAAACTCACGGAAGTAGATTTACTTAGAGTTGGGTTACAGGAAGGCATAGGCGTGATTTCGAAAATGTATAAAGAAAACCAAAAAATTATGCAGACTCGAAACAAATCATCGCTTGTCACTTCATCTGTTGTGAGAAAAGAAATGAAAAAGATCACGACACAATGGTCATCAAGGTCGGTTAAAGCAAAAAAACGCTTTATCTTGCAACAGGAAAAACTACAGCTACCATTATTCCCAACCACAACTATTGGTTCTTTTCCACAAACTCCTGAGATTAGAAAAATGAGAGCTGATAGCAAGCAAGGGCGTGTAACTAAAGAACAATACAACGATTTTATAAAAAAACAAATTGCGCATGCCGTTTCAACACAAGAAGCAATTGGGTTAGATGTACTTGTTCATGGTGAAGCAGAGCGAAATGATATGACTGAATTTTTTGGAGAATTACTTAAGGGCTTTGTGATTACCAGCAATGGTTGGGTACAATCTTATGGTTCCCGATGTGTTAAACCGCCCATAATTTACGGTGATATCTCGCGGTCTAAACCAATGACTGTAGATTTAACTTCATTTGCCGCTGGTTTAACAAAAAAACCTATGAAGGGGATGCTTACTGGTCCAGTAACTATGCTCTGCTGGTCATTCACTAGAGATGATTTACCCAAAAAGGATATCTGTTTGCAGCTAGCACTTGCCTTAAGAAAAGAAGTTAACGATCTCGAAAAAGCTGGAATATCAATTATACAAATTGACGAGCCTGCCTTGCGTGAAGGGCTACCACTCCATAAAAAAGAACGGAAAGCTTATCTCGACTGGGCAGTAAAATCATTTAAAATCGCTACCTGTGGGGTGGGACCAGAAACTCAAATACATACTCATATGTGCTACTCAGAGTTTAATGACATTATGGAATCAATAATTAAACTTGATGCGGATGTCATTACGATTGAGACTTCACGTTCAAAAATGGAGTTGTTGGAAGTATTTAAACATCTTAACTATCCAAACCAAATTGGACCTGGTGTTTATGACATACACTCTCCAAATACACCTACTCGCGATTCAATAAAACTACTATTAAAGAGCGCATTAACTCATCTTTCACAAGAATTACTATGGATAAATCCTGATTGTGGGTTAAAAACCAGGACGTGGGATGAAGTAACCCCAGCATTGTCTGAGATGGTAAAGGCATCTCACGAGCTACGAAGCGAGTATAAGAGAAAAGTTTAATAAATGGTATAATATTCCAGATGAATATTATCGTTAACACACTGTTTTACACTCTGTGTGTAGCACTGACTACTGTTCACGCTATCGATTTTGATGATGCTCTCACAGAGGCTGATGAAGGAAATGCAGAATCTCAAATCTATGTCGCTAACGCGTACCTGTCAGGCAAAGGAGTTGATAAAAACGAATCGTTAGGTTTTTTATATATGTTAAAAGCCGCAGTTCAAAATAATCCAATCGCAACTACCAATGTAGGGATAATGTACGCAAACGGCATTGGTACGAATAAAAACGATCGTGAGGCATTGAATTGGTTTACTAAAGGTGCAGAACTTAATAACTCTGTCTCCCAGAACAACCTAGGTCAATTTTTTGAAACCGGAAGAGGTACTGAGCGTAGCGTTAAAAACGCAATTAAATTATACCAAGATGCTGCGGTTAACAACCTCCCAAGTGCGTTATTCAACTTGGCTCGATTTTATTTATATGGAATTGGGGTGCCAAGCGATCCACTAAAGTCACTCAATCTCTTTGAGCAGGCTGCAAATTTAGGTGAAGAAAGAGCGTATTATTATATTGGTTACCAGTACCTTAACGGTTTAGGAACTAATATTAGATCTACTAAAGCTTTTCAATATTTATCACTCGCTGCAAATAACAAACAAACTAAAGCATACTTTCCTCTATCCTTATGTTATCAGGATGGGATTGGTGTTGAGCAAAGCCAAGATAATGCACTTAGGTACTTACTACTTGCGACTGCTCACGGCGATCTTGATGCTAACAAACAACTTTCGGAACTTTCAGTAAAAAAACTCATCCCAGAAAATTTTACATTCCAGACCTCAGAATTACAAGAACCTGTGCTTACTTATTTACAGGGAATATACTCTGAAAATGGGATATTTAACGCTAAGAATCTTGAAGTTGCTTTTGGGCACTTCACCACTGCTGCAAACGCAGGGTATGTCCCAGCTTTTTATAAACTTGCCAATTATCTAGAGAATGAATATGGTACTAGTAAAAACCTAGCATCAGCATTGATGTGGTATGAAAAATCCGCAAAAGCTGGAAATATCGCAGCACAAACAAAACTTGGGGTTATGTACGCGCAAGGAATTGGAACTCAAATTGATGCCATGCAGGCTTACGGATGGTTATTAGTAGCGTCAACTAATGGCGATAAAAATTCAGAGAAAGTGTTAGAGCAATTGGAGAAAAAATTAACTCCCGCCCAAAAAAGCGAAGGTCGAAATCTAGCTACCGCTTTTGCTCATCCTTCACCATAACTACCTATCTCAACAATTGTTCTCCCAGCAGTAGTCCCCTGTAACATATCTTCACAAACAGTTTTTACCTTATCTAATGAAACAATTGAACTCCATGAGAGTTGAATATCATGTCTTATTTCCTGTATCGCATGCCAAGCTAGTATCCGTTCTGCTTTTGAAATCATCACCGAATCTATCCCTATGATCCTCACCCCTCGCAAAAGTAAAGGATAAAGCGAAATGGTGCTTTGGGCACTTTGCACTAGACCAGTACACGCTACCGTACCTGCATATTTCATCCGACTTGCTAAAACCGAAATGATCTCCCCACCCAAGGTATCTATCGCACCCTGAAAAGATGCTTTATCTAAAAAAGACTTCTTTGCTGGAATAAAATCACTAATATTGATAACTTCACTTGCACCAAGTGCATGTAAGGCATCTGAGTATTTTTCTGTTCTTCTGGTTATCGCAATTACATGGTATTTCCTAGCAGCTAATAATCTCACCGCCCAGTTTCCTACTCCGCCTGTCGCGCCGGTGACAACTATTGGGGAATTATCTTTTGGCGATACACCATTACGCTCTAATGCTTGTATCGCTAACATAGCGGTTAGTCCAGCAGTTCCAATATTCATTGATTGAGTTAGTGAGATACCTTGAGGTAACGGTAACACATGTTGGCTGCAAGCTTTGGCATAGGTTGAGTAACCGCCCCAATAGATTTCGCCATATCTAAACCCAGTAAGTATCACTTCCATACCAATAGGTAATTCACTATCATCACTTTCTAAAATGTCACCAGCTAAATCTACACCAGCAACATGAGGAAATTGTTTAACTAAATTTCCTTGATTATTACATAGTACCATGGCGTCTTTATAATTCACTGAAGAGTATTTTGGCGCTAGTACGATATTAGCATTTGTCGGATACGCAGAAACTGGGATTGATGCAAGATCAAATCTCTCAACTTGAGAGGTAATTCCATGTTGCGTTGTACGAGAAATTAAAGCTGTACATGATTTATTATTTACCATACCGTATCATTATTCTAAAGCAAAAGGTGTAGTAGCAAACAAGGCAAGCTTACCTGCGGGATTGGATTCACGCAATAACGATTCCCCAATCAACATTCCATGCACCCCCTGCTTAGAAACAAACTCTGCATCACCTCGCTCGCGAATACCACTTTCACTAATAACTACACAATCATGGTGTATCTGTTTTTTAATCAACATAGTTTGCCCTAGGTCAGTCTTCATAGTTTTTAAATTTCTATTATTAATACCAATAAATTTCATCGCACGAGTAATATAGTTAGTATCCTCTAAAGAATGTACTTCCACTAAAGCTTCCAGACCAATCGATTCTGCTAATTCATGGTACTCAATTAATTCAGCAGTAGATAAAATTTCCGCGATTAATAATATACTGCTTACTCCGATCAGCCTGCTTTCATATACCTGCCATTGGCTTACTATAAAATCTTTTCTCAAGATTGGTAAACTAGAGAATTGTTTCGCCTGATAAATATCATGTATAGACCCACCAAAATAGGTTTGGTTGGTTAGAATTGATAGGGCATGTGCTCCAGCATCCTGATAAACTTGAACTTGATTTTTTAACTGTGGGATTGGATTAAAAACTCCAGCACTAGGAGAAGCACGCTTAAATTCAGCAATCACTCCTAAGTGCCCCATACGATTAGCGTCCTTAATCGCCTGTGAAATCATATTTCTCTGCGGATCGCAATCCAATGCTCGCGCTTTCATTTCAGCTAATGAAACCTGATTAATTTTAGATTCTAAGTGTTTTTTCGTATCATCTACTATTGTATGGAGCTGGTTCATAGACAATGCTCAGAATGGTTTCTATGTTTTTGAAAACTTGCATACGCTTGCCTGGAATCTAATAACACTGTTGCCTCGGTAATTGCCTCAGCAAGTGTTTGGGTTTTTTCAGCACAGAAAATCGCTAGTGCTGCGTTAAGTATACATATAGCTCTAGCAGGGCCTGTAATTTCTCCAGATAAGATTGCTAGTCCAAGTGAGAAACTTTCATCTTTATTTGTAACTACCAGCTCTTTACTAACATGGTCAGGATAACTTAAGCCAAATTCTTTAGGGTTCACGATAAAGGTTCCATGTAGGTTGTCATAAACAAGTGTAGGTGCAAACACTGAACACTCATCGCATCCGTCAAGACCGCGTAAAACCATGACGCGCTTTCTTTTCTTAGATAAAGTTTGAAACATGGGCTCCTGTGCTTGTTCATCGGCCACTCCCACAATCTGATAGGTCAAAATTGCCGGGTGTACTAATGGTCCAAGAAAATTAAAAATGGTTTTCACTTGCATTTTTTTTCTGATCTGAGCAATCGCGTGTAGGCAAGGATGCACGTGAGGGGCAAAAACAAAAGCAAAGCCAGTCTCCGAAAGGAGCTTTTGTAATGAATGATAGCTATGCTCGAGTTTTACCCCAGCTATTTCTAAAAAATCTGCAGAGCCACTGACACCAGACGCAGATCGATTCCCATGTTTTAAAACTTTGATTCCGGCAGCGACTGTGATAAACGAACTAACCGTTGAAATATTAAAGTAACCCTTGCCATCTCCACCAGTTCCACATGTGTCAATACAAGCGTCGGGGCATGGTAATAGAGAAGTTTTAGCGAGAACTACTTCGCTGAGAGCGGTAAGTAAATATTGATCGATAGGAGTCATTGATAACGCTGTAATAGCGCTTGCTTTTTGCAAATCGGAATATTTTTCGCTGAGCAAACCTTCCATAATTTCATGATACTGGGTTTCTGAAAGCGATAATTTATAAATTAATTTATCCAAGTGAGGGAATGAGGTCATTGTGGTATAATCTAAAAGTACTGTGTCATTATCTCATACTTTACCATTTCGTACTCCAGCTCTAGCTCCTTCAATTTTATCATGTGATCTAAGCGCGATAGCCTCAGAAGTAAGCCAAGTGCTTGAGGCAGGCAGTGATATAATCCATTTTGATGTTATGGACAACCAATTTGTTCCTAATCTCACTTTTGGCCCAGTGGTTTTACAAAAATTAAGAGAAGCTGGGGTAACTGCCCCAATTGATGTGCATCTAATGGTTGCAGATGTAGACAGGCTGCTGTCTGATTTTATTGACGCCGGCGCTACCATGATAAGTTTTCATCCCCATTGCTCTATCAATCCAGTTAATCAACTTTCAATAATCAAAACTTCAGGTTGTCTTGCTGGGCTTGCAATAAACCCCGATCAGCCAATATCTGTCTTTGAGCAATACCTACCGTACTGCGATTTTATCCTTCTCATGTCTGTGTTTCCAGGTCGCAGCGGTCAGAAATTTATTTCTTCGGTTTTGGAAAAATCTAAAGCGTTGCGCGCAATAATTAAACGTAGCCAAAAAAACATCCTTATAGAAATGGACGGAGGAATCACACAAAACACCATTGCCCAAGCTCACCAAGCGGGAGTTGACATATTTGTTATGGGAAATGGTATTTTTACTCAAAAAAATCTACAGGATAAAAATCCGTACAGTGCTGTAACCAATACCTTGCGTGAGTTACTTAGTAATTAAAAACAATGAAACTAGCTGAATTTCTTTCTTACCGCACTAAACAAATGACCCACATTGTTTACCATGAGCAAATACTTATGGATCAGTACACCCCACTTGAGCTATATGGATTACTTCACCCTTCTCCATTCACCTTTTTATTAGAGTCTGCTGATATTGCAAGCGCAGGTGGAAGATATTCTATTATAGGTTTTAAAGCAAATGAGAGAATTAGTTTTGAGGGTGGTTGTGTAACCCATACCGTAGGATTAAAAAAAAATACTTACGATACCAATAATCCTATTTTGTGGATACAGAACTTTTGGCAGGAAAAAAAAGCGCGATTGGCGATACCACATTCTTTACAAGAACAAAGATTTTGTGGTGGATTGGTAGGTTACTTTGGGTATGATGTGGTTTTTAGCTTTGAAAAACATCTTAAGAAAATAAAGAAGAAAGATCCGACTGCAATACCAGAATTGCAGTTTATTGTATGCAATCATTTTATAGTTTTTGATACTTGGAGACATACTAGTACCATTTGCATTATTGTCCCAATCACTTCTATTGGTTTTGCTCAAGCAAGGAAAGAGATTGACACCTTATTAAAAATTATAAATCAAAAAAAAACCAAGCAGGCTATTCGAATAAACCCATCAATATTTTCTAAAGCTATTTCGAGCAAAGATTATTTTCCAAGTAGTCAGTTCAAGCGACAAGTTAAATCTTTAATTACCGAAATAACAAATGGGGTTGCGATGCAAATCGTATTGTCTCGCTTGATTAATGTAAAAACTAAGGCCAGCTCATTTTTACTCTATAGAATGTTACGGTTACAAAACCCCTCTCCTTACTTATATATCATCCGATTTTCTGAATTTGATTTGATTGGTTCATCTCCCGAGTTGCTCGTTAGTTTAGATCAAGACAAACAAGCAACAATCAAACCTGTTGCCGGAACTCGCGCAAGAGGCGCAACACCTCAAGAAGATGAATCACAAGGACAAGAACTAATCTCTGATGCCAAAGAGCGAGCTGAGCACACCATGCTTATAGACTTGGGCAGAAACGATTTAGGGAAAGTATGTCTTTTGGGTAGCTTACGACTAGACGATGTAATGAGTGTTGAACGATTCGCATCGGTTATGCATATGACTTCCACAATAACCGGGAAATTAAAACCTTCCATTGGTCCTCTTGATCTTTTTAAGGCAATTTTCCCAGCAGGCACGTTATCTGGTGCGCCAAAAATTAAGGCCATGCAAATTATAGAAGACATTGAACCTACTCGTCGAGGTGCCTATGGTGGTGCAACCGGATACTTAAGCTACAACGGGGTTCTAGATATGGCAATCACGATTAGAAGCATAGTAAAAAAAGGTAACCAACTTTTTCTTCAAACTGGTGCTGGTATCGTGTATGATTCAGTACCACAAAACGAATTTTTGGAGTGTGAAAAAAAAGCCAACGCAACGCTACGAGCAATTTATGGGGCGCAACAAATAAAAACAAAATGAACATACTATGATTTTAATGATTGATAATTATGACTCCTTCACTTATATTTTGGTGCAATATTTTGAAGAACTTGGAGAGGAAGTTTTGGTTTGGAAACATGATGAACATCCCGCCTCTCACATTGACACCATCAATCCAACCAGGATAATTATATCGCCAGGTCCAGGTGGACCACTTGATGCTGGAATTAGCCTAGAGGCAATCAAACTATACCATACCACCATTCCAATACTTGGAGTTTGCCTTGGACATCAATGTCTTGGCTATTTTTTTGGCTCTACTATTTGCCATGCCCCAACCATTATGCATGGAAAAACATCCACGATTGCCCATGACAGCTCATCTCTTTTTCTTGACACCCCCTCTTCGTTCATCGTAACCCGATACCATTCACTAGTAATTGCACAAAACACAATTCCAGAATGCATCAAGCAAACTGCTTGGACTTTTGATGGTGACAATAAAGTTTGCATGGCAATTGCACATAAGGAGTACCCTCTCTTTGGTGTGCAATTTCATCCAGAATCATTTTTAAGTGAACATGGAAAACAAATTTTAAATAATTTCTTAACCGTAACATCTAAATAAGGTATAATAATTAAATGTTAAAAACTATTTTTACTCTTTTATTTTGTTTCGCTTTTACCAATGCAGTTGCGGATATAACTAAAGGGAAAGCTATCTATACCACTAGAGGTTGTGGGTCATGCCATGGTCCTACAGGAAAATCACTCAACCCTGCTGTGTATCCTGCACTTGCTGGCAAACCTAAAAAACAACTTTTAGAAAAATTTAAAGACTATCGTTCTGGGAAAATTGTTAACCCATTTATGAATTCTATGTCTAAATCAGTTTTAGACAATGAGATAGCTGACCTATTTAGTTATATTGAAACACTAAAATAAATCCTCATAGGCATTGCCTTTTAGATTTTTTTAGCTTCAATAATCGGAATAGAGATAATCATTCCACTATTAATCGCACTAGGTAAATTGGGGTTGTATTGTTTTAATAACCAGAGTGGCAAATCATTATGCCGGTTAGCAATGCCTAATATTGTTTCGTTTCGTTTAACAGTATATTGAATGACCGAACGAACTAAGTACTTATCAAAATAGCTTTGCTGGATAACTCTATGAAACTCAATTCTTTTTTGCTCAAATTCTTCAAGAGAAACTTGGTTAAAGCGTAAATTAATTTTCTTTCCTACTCTAAGCACAGATTTCTTAGTAAGATTGTTTATTTTTCTTAATTCCTGAATATCCTCAACCAACCATTCCGCATAATGACCTAATGTCTCTCCAACTGCAATAAAAACCGTACCATTTTTTACACGATAATCATTAAAATCACCAATAAGACTCCCACTATTATTCTGCAATAACTCAGCTAACTCCTCATCTTGGGGGTAGAGTATCGGAACAACTATCGATCTCAATCTTGAAATTCTGGCATATGGAATTTGCGTGCGTTGGGCATACTGATCTATAAGTGCAAGTTTACTTCCTACTGTATCTTGAGGCTCTACTTTATTTTTCACCGAAGGTATAACTACCGATGGCTCTTTAGTGGGTGTTTTGATAGCCTTACTTGCGGTTAAAGCAAGTTTAATATTAGCATTAGTTGGTAATGCGATTCTTTGACCAATTCTAATTCTCGAACGATACTCTAGATTGTTCGCTAACAACACCTCTTCCACTGAAACATGGTAAAGCGTTGCAATGCCAATAATAGTATCACCGGACTCTACTACATGCTCGCTACTAATTACCTGTGCAGAATATTTTTTATCTGCTGGAATACTATCAAGTTTCGCTAAATAAGTAGAAACAGGATAATGGTCAGGAACAAATAGTGTCGTTGAAGGTGGTATTCGTTTTGAGCCAGAAATCAATGTTTTACTTAATGCGGGATTAAGTATTGCAAATGCTTGAGTACTAATTCCCCATGCTCGTATCACATCGGACGCGGAGATATAATATGAAACACTAAGTTTATTTCTTTTTACAGGTTGTTCTAATTCAACTTGAGGAAAATACTTTGTGTGATTGCGGTATAAATATGCCACTGCTAATAACTCAGCATAGAAATTTTTTGACGCAAAACCAAAGCGTTTTCCCTGATAGCTACCTATTATTTCATCCAAATCTTCACTACCAGTAGCTTTAACTGCTCGTACTATTCCTTGTAGACCATGATTGTATGCGGTTATGGCCAATGGCCAAGATTTAAGAATTGAATAATTATATGAGAGTAAATTTGCCGCCGCCTCACTGGCAAGAATTGGATCTAGGCGTTCATCGATATACCGATTTACGACAAGGTACCGAGTAGCGGTACTCCTCATAAATTGCCAAAGTCCCAACGCATGTACATGTGATTTGGCAACAGGGTTATACCCCGATTCCAGAAAAGGCAATGCAATTAGTTCTTGGGGTAAATTTTTCTGAATAAATATTTTTTCAATTTCATTAATCCATGCGCCAGATCTTCGCAAGCCAGTGCGAAAACGATCGGCTTGTCCTAATTGAAATCTTATGGCATTAGTGGCTTGCTCTAATGATTGAGAATCACTTCCTACCATTTCAAGTATTTTTTTATCTAATTCGTCTTTAGGTTTTCCATTCTGAGCAAGACGTTCAATTTTCTCAGATAATTCTTTTATCTTTGCCGTGATATATTTTTTTTTCTCACGGGAACTTCCTGGTGGCAACGAAAGAGTTGAATAAACAATTGAATGGTTATTTTTATCATGCAGAAATCCTTGCTGTGTGGTGATTTCTGAAAATACTCTAGTCCAAAAATTTACCGCAGGTTGTATTGAATTTGTAACTGGTAGCGATTGAACCGCATAGAGGTTGCCCATGAACAATACATTTGAGACTACTACAAGAGCTATGGTGACACAACGACGCACTAGGACACAATATAAACAGAGTTGGTTTTTAATTTTTTAAATTCATCGGCTTTTTTCTTAAATTCAGCTTGAACGTCTTGGCTAAGTTTCATTGAGCAAAACTTAGGTCCGCACATTGAACAAAAATGAGCTGTTGCATGTGCCTTTTTTGGCAATGTTTGATCATGAAATTCTTTGGCACGCAATGGGTCAAGCGAAAGATTGTATTGATCTTCCCATCTAAACTCAAAACGAGCTTTTGAAAGTGCGTTATCTCTTAATTGAGCAAAAGGAAAGCCTTTTGCTAGATCAGAAGCATGGGCTGCGATTTTATAAGCGATAATTCCATCTCGAACATCCTGTTTATTTGGTAATCCTAAGTGCTCTTTTGGTGTTACGTAACAAAGCATAGCAGTACCATACCAACCAATATTAGCAGCACCTATCGCAGAAGTTATATGATCGTAGGCTGGTGCTATGTCAGTCACTAGTGGACCTAGTGTATAAAAAGGTGCTCCATGACATTGGAGAACTTGTTTTGTTACATTCTCTTCTATTTTTTGCAATGGTACATGACCGGGTCCTTCAACCATAACCTGACAATCATTCTCCCAAGCAATTTTTGTGAGCTCGCCAAGTGTACGCAATTCAGCAAATTGCGCTTCGTCATTAGCGTCAGCAATTGAACCGGGGCGTAATCCATCTCCCAAACTAAAAGTAACATCATAGGCACGCATTATTTCACATATTTCATTAAAGTGGGTATAAATAAAATTTTCTTCGTGATGTGATAAACACCATTGTGCCATTATTGAGCCTCCTCGCGAAACTATTCCAGTCATTCTTTCTACAGTCAATGGGATATACCTAAGTAGTACGCCAGCATGCAGTGTGAAATAGTCAACGCCTTGCTCAGCTTGTTCAATAAGGACTTCTTTAAATATATCCCAAGAAAGATCTTTAGGATGACCGCCCACTTTCTCTAACGCTTGATAGATAGGCACCGTACCAACTGGCACAGGTGAGTTACGCAGAATCCATTCTCTGGTTAAGTGAATATCTTTTCCTGTAGATAAATCCATTAGTGTATCGGCGCCCCAATAAATCGACCAGAGCATTTTTTCTACTTCTTCATTGATCGTTGAACCAAGTGCTGAATTACCAATATTACAATTTATCTTTACCTTAAAGTTGGTGCCAATAATCATCGGTTCAATTTCAGGGTGTTTATAATTAGCAGGAATAATTGCTCGGCCTATGGCAATTTCATCTCTTACCATTTCAGGAGTTATCTGTTTCAATTTGGAATGATACTGAAAGCCTGGGTGACTCCTAAGCAAAGCTTGGTATTCTTTTTTTTCCTTAAGAGACTCTAGCTTCATGGTTTCTCTAATAGAAACATACTCCATCTCTTCTGTAATTATCCCTTTTTTTGCATAGGCAATCTGCGTAATGGGATGATTAGGGTATTGTGAACGCCTCCTATCAATCCAAGGCTTTCTAAGCGGTGGGAGGCCTCGCTCAAGCGAAACGGAGTAATTTAAATCTGTATAAGGCCCTGAGGTATCGTAGAGTGGAATTTCAGGATTATTTTCTGTTTGTGAAACAGTACGAGTGCCAACGGTAATGGGAAAGAGCGAACCTTCCAAATAACTTTTTTTTGACTGAGGGTATTTTTGGATAGCAATTGTAGATGTATGTAGTGTATCGTTTTGAGATTTCATTATTGTATTTTACACTGTGAAATGCTGGTAATTAAATTACTATATAATATTATCATGGGCATTAGCGGTAATTTAGAAGCTAGGCAAATTATGGTGCAACAACAGATTCGAGCTGTAAGCGTACTTGATAAGAAAATCCTTGCTGCAATTGGAGATATTCCTCGAGAACTTTTTTTCGATAACCAGTTATCGTCAGTAGTTTATGCGGATGCATTTTTACCGCTACCGCTCAACGAAAAAAGCCTCCCCCCTTCATTAGTAGGTAGAATGCTTCAAGCATTAGGTTGTCAATTAAATGATTCTGTTTTAGTGATTGGTTTTGGTAGTGGTTACCTCACAGCATGTTTATCTAAACTTTGCGCGAAGGTAGTGGCAATTGATTTACACCATATAATGAAGGAACGCGCAAGTTTGGCATTAGAAAAATTAGCTATTACCAATGTAACATTACTACACGCAGATGCAAGTGATATCTATGAAACAATTCCCAACACTATTTTTGATGGCGCGGTGATTTGTGGTGCCATAAATAAAAAATCGATAAAACACTTCTTGCCCTTAATCAGGCTAGGTGGAACTATTGTGCTCATTGAAGGCGATCCCGAACAACCAATTCAGTCGTTGAAAAAATTAACTGTGACCGAAGCAGGAATTAATGTGATTGAAACTTTTTTATGTAATACCAGAGTTGATTTTTTAAAAATGAGAAAGGCAAATTAATGACTAAACAAAACACATACACTATTTCAGTTACTGAATTACAAAAATTACTACAAACTAACAAACAGATAGTGCTACTTGATGTGAGGCATGCTTGGGAGCGCGAAGAGTGTTGTATTCCCAATGATACTCATATACCGCTGGCTGAATTAGAATCTAAATCAGCGTCAATGCTCAAAGATATTCCAATTATCGTCTATTGCCACCATGGCATGAGAAGTAAACAAGCAGTCGCAGTACTCCTTGATCTCGGTTTCCAGCAAGTTTCTAGTTTAGATGGTGGAATTCATGAATGGTCTAATAAAATTGATCCGTCGATTGGGCAGTATTAAAACAGGTCTTACAATATGAAACAAACATTATCAGTCTTTTTAATGAGCTCACTACTACTATGCAACATCCACGCAGAAAATTTTATTGAAATCATAGATTCCGCAACCTTAAACGATCCAAGCTTTAAAATTAGCAACCTTCAAACAAATTTAGAAAGTGCAAAAATAGACACTTCGTGGAGTTTTAGCCATCCATCAATTAACATCACTGGAACCAGAAAACAATCCACCAATCTTTCAAATTCTATTGGTGGATTTTCACAAAACACTAAAGAATCAAATATTCAAAATAGTTATGAACTTACCATCAAACAACCAATCTATAACCAAGCTATCGTTGCATTCAGCGAAGAATCAGAGTACCTTCGAAAAACTATTGAACATAAAAAAACTACGCAGTATCAAGAATTTCTATTAAGGATTTCCAAACTATACTTTGATACCGCTTACTCTCAAGATGTCTACGAATCTGCTCTTTCTCAAAAACAATCATTACAAACCCAACTCGCACTTGCTGAGAAACAATTTGAAGTAGGTGCTGTTTCTAACACCGTATTACAGCAAATCAAAGCAGCATACGATAACGCCGAAGTTGGCTTACTTACTGCAGGGCAACAATTACAACAACAGTATGACTCGTTAGAGAGTGTTACAGGGAAAAAATTCGCCAAGCTAAAATCCATCTCACCCAGCATTCCGTTAGAAATCCCTCCGCCAATATCTCAACAAGAGTGGATTGATTTGGCGCTTGCCCAAAATCCCAATCTCTTGAGTGCTATAAATTACCAAGTTTCTACCGCATATGCTGTGCGTAGAACTGAGGCCGAATATGTCCCAGCGTTAGATTTGAGTGTTCGTTATGGAGTAAACACTACAAAATTCAATGAATACACCTCACCATTTGCAAGTTTTGTTAATCCAAATAAAAAAAATACTAACTATTCTGTAGATTTAACACTCACCATACCGCTCTACAATGCCCCACTGTTAGGTCAAATACAAGAATCAGTTCTCCAAAGAGAGATTGCTTCAGAGCAAGCGCGATCAACCACCATACAGATTGAACTTCAAACTAAAAACATTTACCAAGGCCTCATAAGCACTATCAGACAAGTAAAGGCACTGGAACAATCCTACAAATCATTTAAAGTTGCCGAAGAGGCGATACGAGCTGGTTTTTCAGTCGGTATTCAGTCTACGAGCGACTTAGTCCAAGCTATTGCAAACAGCGAAAATGCTAAAAGAGATCTGGCGCTTGTTCGATATACATATATTTATAATCTTTTATCATTGCACGCAATTGCGGGTAAGCTCAATTATCAAACCTTGCGCAACTATTCAATTTATTTTAACTAGGGCTGAGGCTGAGGCCTACCAATACTGTAGTATTTAAATAATTCTTGATTAACAAGTTCTGGTTTATACATATTTCTACCGTCAAGTAATGTCCGACTAGGAATCATGGTTCGGAGCAGATCCCACTTGGGTACTAAAAACTCTTTCCACTCAGTAGCAATGACCAATGCATCAAAAGGACCTGATGGATAGGCGTGGTTAGAAAAATGTATTGAATTGATAGGGACATCTAATTCAATAAGTTTTTCTCTAGCAGTTTCAGTTGCCACAGGATCATACACGGTAACAGTTGCCCCATGTTGAATTACCCCTTGAATAAAATAAACCGCTGAAGCTTCTCGAACATCATCAGTTTCTGGCTTGAAGGCAAGCCCCCATATTAAAAAATGCCGGTTCTGCAACGACTCTCCAAATATTTTCTTTATTTTCTTTAGAAGTATTTGCTGTTGTTTTGTGTTTACAGCTTTTACTGCTTTAAGAATACTTAAGGAGATATGTAGCTGTTCGGCATATTGAATCAAAGAATCTATATCCTTAGGAAAACATGAGCCACCATAACCACAACCAGCATACAGAGCATGCGGACCTATTCTTGAATCAGAACCGAGACCTTTTCTAATAGAGTCAATATTTGCTCCACATTGCTCAGCAAGACTGGCTAGTTCGTTCATAAAACTTATTTTGGTAGCTAAAAATGCATTTGATGCGTATTTAGTACATTCTGCCGATACCACATCCATATAGAGTACCCGAGGAGTTCTATGATTAAAATGCTCATATACTTCCGATAATCGTTTTGCAGACTGCTCATCATCCGTTCCAATTATAATCCTGTCAGGACTCATAAAATCACTCACCGCATTACCTTCTTTTAAAAACTCAGGGTTTGAGACTATTGTAAAATTAATGCTTCGCTTCTGCTCTGCAAGTAACTTCAAAAGGTGCTTCTTCATAGCATGCGCAGTGCCTACTGGCACCGTAGATTTATGCACGATAATAGTTTCAGAATGTATGTGTGGTGCGATTGAATTATACACGGACAGCACCTCACTGAGATCGGTAGATCCATCAATTGATTTTTTTGGCGTGCCTACTGCAATGAAAATAATATCACACTGCGTGATACATGAAGGATCTGTAGTGGCTTGCAAACTTTGTTTTTTAATATTTTTTAATAGCAATTCATCTAATCGTGGCTCATAAAAAGGTACCGTGCCCTTAGTAATTGAAGCGATCTTTTTACTGTCAATATCTATCAAAAAGACACTATGACCTACTTCGCTAAAACACACTGCGGAGACCAATCCAACATATCCACTACCAAATATTGCCAATTTCATAACTAGAATATAATACAACACATATGAACAATATAATTGATATAATTTCATGCATGGTAAGAAAGTGGATTACCAACATTTTTATATTTATCTTTCCCATCGTTTTTATTAGCCGATACCAAATCCTTCTCATAAATATCTCATTGGCTTTTCCTGAGATTACCATTAAACAGAAAAAGAGACTCATCCGGCAGACTTTGCGTTCCAATATATTTAGCACCCTATCTATTTTTACAATATGGAGCGCTTCAGAAAATCATTTTAAGAATAATTTTACCATTACTGGATTAGATCACTTACACAGTACGGTTGCAATGAATAAACCAATACTCATTCTCATCCCACATATGGCGCACATAGAGCATATTGGAGCAGGGTTATCACACTTCGTACCCTACCCTCTTTATGTCACCTATAAACCTGCGCATAGCAAGTTGATGAATTCAATTATCGTGTATTTTAGAAAAAAATACTATAAAGAAATAATTGCAGTTCAAAATATGCACAGATGCGTTTCACTACTTCGCAAAAATAAAATTTTAATTTTTAACCCTGATCATGGTATTCGAGAAAGAAAATCTGCCAATAATTACCCTTTTATGAACATTCCAATTGCTCAATGGGATACCCACTTACGATTACAAAAGCTTACTGGGGCTGTCATGCTACCTGTACTAGGTGTCAGGTTAGGTTTAAGCGATCGTATACATATTATGGTTCAGCCTCCAATTACCATAGACTTTTCGTCTGCAACCATTGATGATCAGATCCATCAATCAATTCAGTATGTTGAAAAAAATATCGCCTACGCCCCAAATCAATATTTATGGATCCATCGCAGATTTAAAAACAGCGCACGCTACTACAATCCATGAATATATCTTTTCTAATAATCTTTGCAAGTCTAGTAAGAACATTACCAGACTTTTTTTTATTACCCATACTTAGAATTATTAGAACTTTATTGATTAGCCTACATACCATTAGACCAATCAAATTTATTTCGCAGATTCAAAAGAATATATCTATATTTTTCTCAAATAAGTCATCAATACAACAAAGAGAATTACTTTGTAATAATGTACTACATTCGCTGTACACCATACCAGAATGTATGGATGCTTGGAAAAAAAGAAAGGAAACCGCAAACAACGCTTCGCTGACCGGAACTGAGTTGCTTAAGAAAAGTGTGGAAAGAGGTAAAGGTACAATCGTAGTTGCGTTTCATACCGCAAATTTAGAGATTGGTTTTTATATACTGAACTCACTGTATCCAAGCTACTGCACATATCAAATTAACAACAACCGAACTATCGCAGACGCTCAATATTCCTATAGAAAAGGATATGCACTAGGTGCAATTCAGTCTCACCAACTTAAAACGATAATTTCACTATTAAAACAAAATCAAATCTGCTGGATAGCACCAGATCAAGGTAAACACACCAAACATGGAATAGTTTCCGCTTCTTTTTTTAATATTTCGATACCTACTTTAACCATCGTCTCGCGATTAGCTACTTTTACCAAATCCACGGTACTAATTATGCTATGCGGTAGAAACAATCAATGTATGCGAAAACACGAAGTTTCTTTTCATTGGTATGGGACTGGAGATACTATCTCACATAATCTACTTGACGAAGCAAATAGATTAAATACATTTTTAGAGATGCAAGTTAATGCTTACCCCGATCAGTATCTTTGGTCATATCGGATTGTAAAATAGTTTATGTTTTCTCATACCTATTTACAAGCGAGGAATAAATTTTTATCACTTGCCAAAAAACATAACGCAGAAATCACAACCTATCCTCATCCTTTGCGTGGCGCAGAAAACGAAACGCTTGCAACTGATGTTGCAATATTGGGAAAAGGACCTTGTGCAATCATGACGGTAAGTGCCACGCACGGAGTGGAAGGATTTTATGGCAGCGCGGTGCAATCTATGCTCATGCAAGATCCACATTTCAAAAATCAAACAATAAGATTCATTCATGTTCATGCCATCAATCCTTGGGGTTTTTCGCATATACGAAGGTACAATGAAAATAACATAGATATTAATAGAAATTTTTGGGATACACCTCCACTGACATTTAATAAGCCTTATGCAAAAGTACACCCATGGATGTGTCTCAAAAATCTTACCCGAGCAGAGTTAGATCGTGCAGCTAAAGTAAAAAATAAATTAGAAAAACGCTACTCCATTGACCAGCTCAAAGTAGCTTTATTTGGAGGTCAAACTACCCATCCCGAAGGATTGCAATTTGCTGGATATGGGCATAGTTGGTCGAGATTATGTTTTGAAAATATACTTACTAGCACATTAGAAGGTGTAACATCTTTACTGTATTGTGATTTACATACTGGACTTGGCCCATCTGGATACCCTGATATATTGTCTACCTATGAGCCGGGAAGTAAAAAACAAAAACTCATGATTAAACTTTTTGGCCCAATTGCTAATTTAGATGATAAAAATCTTGCTACTGGACAACGAGTCACCAATGAAACTAATAGCGCGGTTGATTCATACTGTGCCTTAAAACGATCAATGTCATGCATTACCCTAGCATTAGAATGTGGTACGGTTTCAGTTGAAGAGATGTTAGAAGCTTTACGCATTGAACATGCGGCTTGGTTTGGGTCTTGCTCAAAAAAACAATTTCTCCATGCTAAAAATAAACTAAAAAACGCTTTTTACCCTAATACTTCAATTTGGAAAAAGCAAGCTTTGACATTGAGCAAAGAACGATTTGAATTATTTTGTAAGATTGTTAAAACTCTTTAACGCTTTATTTTTGGATACAGGGCAATAAAACTAATCACAATTATTAACAAAAGTATCAACAGAGAACTTGAAATACCAGTACTGATACTTGAGATTAAATTCATTCGCGGATAGAGCTCCAAGAGATCTTCAGTGTTTCTAAATAAATAGAGACTTCCTGTTAGTGATGGGAGGCATAGAATCACAAAATAAAATATTTGCTCATAGAGGTACTGTTTTTTTTGATACGCAATTGACACCCCATGATCATAGCAATTTTGTACGACTTGTAATCTTATAAATTGAGTTTGGAATACTTGCGAAAGCAATGATAGCAATACCAACACATAGACCGCACCAGTTAACAACCAGATCATATGTTTGATAAATTCTAAACGAAAAACAGCTTGGGCAATGATTGATCGCAAATCAAATACCGTTACGAATGGGTATTGTTTTAGCAGTGAAATAGTGTTTTGAAAAGTAGATTGAGGTAAATACCAAGATGCGATATAGCTATGTGGAAAATCAACAACTAAAGATGGGTTAACAGAAATAAAAAAATTTGGCTCAAATGATTCCCATCTCACTTCTCTTAATTCACTCACCACTCCAGAAATCTCTATACCATATAAAGAAAACGTAAACTCATCTCCCAATGTTATTGCTTGTCTTTTAGCATAGTTTTTCTCAAGCGAAATACTGGCAACCGTGGCATCGGTAGTTATATTTATCTCACGATTATCATCTTCTTCTTGATTATTTATGTTCGTTCTATTTGCCCGATATAAAGGTTTAGCGATTAGCGATTTAATTCCCAACCTCTCACTGTTTTCGGTTAATGATTGAATCACTGGCTGCGAAAGACCTAGCGCAAACATATTTGGAATACTGCTCTGTGATAATTGATTGGACTTATTGGTAACTGCTTTTGAAAGTAATTGCGTGTAAGAAACAAGAACAAGTACGATAGAAATTCCTAGAAAAGTTACAAACGGTTGTAGTGAGTGTTTATTCATGGTAATCGCAATATATCCCCAAGCGGGTAACCTAGTAATTTTGCGAATTAAAAATAAACTAAACGAAAATACTGCGAATATTGCAAGAATTGATAGCCCACCTATTCCAACCATTTTTATTATTGATGAAGATGTGAAGACAGTCTTTGAAAAAATAAAAACACTGTAACTTGGAAAACCAAGTAAAATCACCGCACCAAGAAATATAATACGATCTATCGCGTTTGTGAAATGTACTCTAATCAATACACTAATTAACATTTGAACGCTAAGCACTACCCCAATAATCAACAACGCTTGTGCCACCGACGGCAGATAGTAAGGAATGATCAGATAAAGAATAGCAATACAAGGGACAACACAAATAAAAATTGCACACCATTGCAATAGCAACAAGGTTACGACATACTTCCAGTACTTACGAGCTGAGACACCATGGTGAAATAGTAGTGTGCGCAAATTATTTTCATGTTGAATAAGAGACTGACTGGATTGAACAAATAATAGTATTGACAAAATGGCAAAAAATATGGCGTAAATTGCTACGACCTGATATACCGCTTTAGTTGCGCGCAAAGGAAGCGTGTCGGGTTTAGTGGAATCCAGCACCCTAAAACCACCTTTTTGCAGGGCTTCACTGAGATAGGATCGAAACGACTGCATGGAAAGTACACTTCCACTGTATAACGTAGCGTAACTAGCTCGGTTTTGCGCACGTAACATATTTAATTCAGTTGCGTCATCTAATCTCATAACCACTTGAGGCACAATAGACAAGGTGTTAACCGCACTATCACTTCGCTCGAGAATAATTCCAGCAACCGTGAAACTGGCATTAGCGATCGTTACACTGCTTCCTAACGATACATTACTATCACGCCCAACAAAAATTTCATGTCGATTAAGTTGTAATTTCTGAGATGCCGTTACTCTACGCTTACCATGTTGGTCAAGTATTAAAAACCAGCCAGCCAGCAAAGCGCAATCATCAATTGCTTGGATCTCTGCCACACTAGAGGTTGTACCTAAAAATATATTACCAGGAAGCGTTACCTGATCGCAGGCAAAAAGACCAAGGGAAGTAGCCTTATTTTTAATTTGAATGGTTTGGGTATTCGGGTAGCTGGTTGTAATTTTGATCTCACTCTGGAGTAGCTCCTGTGCCAGGGTAGTGTTAAGAAGATATACCTTATATAGATACAACGCAGAAGCTGAGATAATAAAAGCACTTAGACAGAGTAGTGCAAAAGATATCAGGTAGTTTTTATCACGAAAAGGAACGACTGGAAAAGCATTATTCATGTATTAATGAATTGAAATAATTTTTTTCACTATCTCACTAGTAGATTTACCTTTTTGCAAAGGAACTATAGAAACTTGGCCGCCCCAACGACGAACTTGTGATGCACCAACCACATTTGCTTCGGTGTAATCCGATCCCTTAAACAATATATCTGGTTTAATTGCATTTATTATCTTCAGTGGGGTTCGATCAGAAAATGGAATAACAAAATCAACAACTGAAAGCGAAGCAATGACTGGGATTCTATCTTGCAATGTCAAAATCGGTCTTGTGGGGCCTTTATTCATGCGAATAGAACCATCGTCATTAATACCAACAAATAACACATCTGAATGTTTTTTAGCATATTGCAATGAGAAGACATGCCCACTATGTAATAAATCAAAACAACCATTGGTAAATCCAATTTTTTTACCTAGCTGCTTAAAGCATTTTGCAAGCATTCGGGCCTGTTCAAGGGTAATGGTTTTGTTTGATTGACCGGTAAAAAACAAAGGAAGTGCCTCTGCCATGCTGAGAGAAACTACCCCCCGCTTACCTACCACCATACCTGCAGCCGAGTTTGCTATAGCGATGGAGTCAGAAAGTGGATAGCCTATGGTAAGGCAGAGTGCAAAAAACGCAATAAAAGTATCCCCTGCGCCAGAAACATCAAACACTTCTTTTGCGTTTGCTGGGATAGAAAAATTGTTATTTTTTGTACATACGGTAACACCTTTTTCACTTCGCGTAATTACTACGCCTTGTATTGATAATTGAAGCACTGTTTTTTTTGCTTTTGTAAGCAAGCCTTGTTCGTTGCTACTTGGACCATAAACAGTTTCAAATTCTTTAAGATTAGGAGTTAAATAACTAGCTCCATAGTATTTCTTAAATGAATTGCCTTTAGGATCAGCAAAAATGGGGATGCTTTTTTTTCTGGCCAAGGCAATAACAGCCTTAAGATTATCACAAACGCCTTTTCCGTAATCAGAAATAATAACAGCGTCAACTTTTGCAATAGTAGATTGTATCGCAGAAACCAACTGGTGTTCTTGAACTGAAATTTTCTCCTCTCTATCTACACGAAGTAATTGTTGAGTTGTGGTAAATCGTTCTTTAACAGTTGTTGGTCCATGGTGAAAGATTGGAATGAATTGTATTGAACTTTGCGCGCACAATGAAATTATATTTTTACCCGGTTGATCGCGTCCAACACTTCCAATCAGAGTAACGGAGGCACCAAGTGAAGCCAAATTTTTTGCAACATTTCCCGCTCCACCAAGATATTTTTTAACCTGATGAAGTTCTAATACCGGAACAGGTGCTTCAGGAGAAATTCGCTGCACATGCCCCACATGAGTCACATCTAACATAACATCCCCAATGACTAAAATCTTTGTCTGGGAAATTTTATCAACAGATGGGTTTATTACTTTAGAGGAAGCCATGGTGCAATCGCATGACACATTTTATCAATACTTCCCCGTTGTTGCATTACTATATTGAAAGCATGGTGGTTAATATTTTCCAAGTTACTTTCCGAAGCACTGTAGGATAGCACAGCAAATGTCAATTGACTAGGAGAATTCACGATATGACATCCTCGGGCTTTCGCAAGTAAGTCGTACTCTTCTTGAAAATTCCATATCTGATTTCCCGTTATGACAGGGCAACGCTCAATCACTGCTTCAATTGGATTATGTCCACCCCCACCATGAGGAGGCATACTTCCACCTATAAACGCAAATCTTGAGATTCGATACCACATCCCTAACTCTCCCAAAGTATCGCAAAGGTATACTGCATGTGAGCTATCTAAATTTTCACCACGACTTCGAACACAGACTGAAAGTCCCAATCGTTCAAGGCATTGTTTTATTGCTTCACTTCTATGAGGGTGTCGTGGGGCAAGAAGTAACAAGGCATTCGGGTATTTTTTTAAAAGCTCTACGTGGGTTTGTGCGAGAATTAACTCCTCACCATCATGGGTGCTGGCACCGAGCCAAGGCATTCTTGTTTGTTGTATCTTCGCAATTTCTTTGGAAATTTGAACTTTTGAGGCTTCATAGGTGTCATACTTAAGATTTCCTGTAATTTTTAATTTAGACTCATGCATACCGAGCATGGAAAAATACAAATAATCCTGTTCACCTCTACAGCATATTAATGTAATTTGATTAGCGATCATGCTAAAAAGGCTTGAGAATTTTTTCCATCGTTTAAAGCTTGTAGCACTCATTCTTGCGTTGATTAAAATAACAGGAATGTCTAAATTTCGTAAATTAGAAAAATGATTTATCCAGAGCTCAGATTCGACACTAAGATATAATTTAGGATTTGCTCTCTTAAAAGTTTGATACGAAATGCAATACTCATCAATTGGTAAATAACTGACAGAAGTATTAAGGGTATTGCTAGAAAACTGATCATGGAGCGCTCGTGCCGTGGGGGTTGTGCAGGACAAATGTATGGCATAGGCGGGAAAATATTTTTGGATGGATTCATGTACCCCATGGGCAATTTTTGATTCTCCCACAGAAACGCTATGTATCCAAATCAACTTTTTATTTTCTGAAAACGAAATGCCAGAACCGAATCGTTCTAGCATTTTATGTGAGTAGGGGTATGTTCTTCCAAATGAGCGATAGAGCCAACTAAAGACTAGCATCGGGATACTCAACAATTGAACACCCTCATACAGCGTTAAAATAAAATATTTTTTTAACGCGCATGTCATATTAAATAATTATCCGGGCTCTTTTTTCTAATATTGTTCTATAGAGTTTAAAATTTTCTAAAGCCATTTGTTCATGAGAATATAATTTGCTGATTAATTCGCGAGCCTGAATAGCGTACTGATCAAAGAGGTCACTGTTGTTAAAAAATAAATTAATACCGAGACTCAGCGCTTCAGGTTGGTTAGGCTCAACTAGATATGCATTTTTTTGATGGGTGAACACATCCTTGATACCTCCAGCACTTGATGCGATTATTGGGATCCCGCAAGAAGCAGCTTGTAATAGACTAACTCCTAACCCCTCACGAAAAGCAGGATGAATTATCGCATCTGCAATTGGCAAAATCTGATTGAGGGTATTGGTGAAACCCATTAAGATACATTTTTCAGACAACCCATAGGAATTGATAGTATTTTGAATCTCATCCTGCATTGGTCCTTTTCCGTAGCAAAGCACTTTATATGAAAACGATTCTGGAAGTTTTTTTAAGGCCTCGAGCAAGACCAGATGCCCTTTTCTCTTAATTAATTGTGCTACTACTAAAAAAAGCTTTTGATTTGGCGCAACTCCCAATGCAGACCTTAGCTGGGCACGTGTACTTTGATCTTGGCATGGAATCCAATTTTTAATATTGACGCCATCAAAGATTAGTGTTAATCGATCCTGGTCAATACCCTCTAATGAAAGCACTTTAGCTATCGCAGGTGATATACAGATAACTGCATCATAAAAATGATGCTGATAAACCGTCCAAATTATACTAGGAATATTATCAACTCTCCTTGTTAACAGAGCAGGAATATTTAAATGCCACGCAGCTAATCCTCCAAAAAAATCAGCACCTCGTCTGGAATGCACATGGACGAGATCAGGTCTAACTGAGGTAAGTATTGATTTTATTTCTTGAAACATTTTCCATGAAAAATCACCTGAATGTGAAAGTGGAAAGAAGTTTAGCCCTAATTTTATTGCCACATCAGCAATTGCACTCGTGCGTGGCGCAAGTAACACTGAATCAGTATTATTTTTTAACTCACTGAGTAAGTACAATACTTGCAAGGCACCACCATATAAGTGCTTGCCAGTTTCAATATGAGCGATTTTTATTTTTTTATTTTTCATTTGATTATCTTTAATGAAATCAAATTCTCTACAACTTCTTGTGGGGAGTTCATGCGCATGCAATGATAAACACCATCACAGATTGGCCTTCGGTGGCAAGGCGAACATGGTAAATTTTTAAAAAGTATTCGTGAGCTGTCATTACTTGTTTTAAGGTAAGGTCTTGTTGAACCAAAGAGCAAGACGGTCGGTTTATTCATCAGTGAAGCGAAGTGACCCAATCCTGTATCAACCGATACTACTGCTTTTGCGCCTTGAATAACAGCAAACGACCATTCAATTGAGCCAAAACCACACGCAACAATCAATTTTGAGCTATCTTTCAATTCATGAGGTATTGGGAACTTATCAAACTCAGAACCCAAGACCACAATCGTATATTCTGTGCGAGAAGCAAGCAATAAAACCAGCCGTTTCCAGTTTTCCCAAGGCCAGGTTTTTTGCATTCTTGTAGTAAATGGACATATAACAATGTATTCGCGATGGGGTAACTTTTCGATAAACTCTTTACGTTTATTTATTATTTCTTTTGAAAAAGTATAATTAACTTGATCTTGTCTTTTTTCTTGTCCAGTTAAATACCAACCAAGATTTCGATATTCATGCCCAAACAGATCTGAGTCTTTGTTATAGCATTGGGATTTTTTGGTAATCACTTCTCGAATTAGCCACTGCCCTCCCTCACTACTTCCTAAACCAATTTTACGATATGCTCGCGTAATAAGTAATAATAAACTAGTTTTTAATAGCCCCTGTAAGTCTAATGCGAGATCATATTGTTCATTGCGGATTAATGTAATTGATGAAAACAGATTATTTGAATCAAAAGATATGACCTTATTAACTCCCTCAAACCCAGAAACCATTGTTGCGAATTGTTTTTTTACTAGCCAAGTAATATGAACATTGGGATAGTGCACGGTAAGGTAAGGTAAAATAGTTGAAGTAAAAACTAGATCTCCTATCGCTGATAATCTAATTATTAAAATTTTCATGTTACTATCTTAAATGAATCAACAAGTAATAACAATCCTCGCCTCCTTTTCTGGTCAAGGTGGAGTAGAAAAAATGCTCGTCCAACTTTGCAATGGACTTGTCGCACTGCATCGCAGTGTTAGATTATTATGTATAAAAAATAGTTCTCCGCATCTCTCAGCAATTGATTCTAGAGTTGAAATTATTAAACTTCCCACCACCCACGCCTATGTAGCCATTCCGGCAATAGCCAAATTTCTTACCACTAAAACCCCCCCACATATCTTAGTTGCAAAAGACAGGGCCGCTCGAGCATTATGGATAGCAACTAAAGTTACGCAAAAAAAATTAAACTATTGGATCCGAGTGGGGACAACGCTTGGGGCGTCTTTACAATATAAAAATAAAATCTCAACTCTGGTAAGAACTTTTGCTCTACCCTCAACGTACCATGATGCTACAGGGATTATCGCAGTATCACAGGGGGTTGCTTTAGACATTCACCAACGCTATAACATCCCACTTAAAAAAATTCACACAGTTCCTAATCCAGTTATTACTCCAGAATTATTTCAACTTGCTAAAATAAATACTAACCATGATTTTTTTAAAGACCCATCAGGGCCTATACTTATTGCTATGGGCAGAATGAGTCCGGAAAAAGATTTTGGTACATTACTGCAAGCATGTACACTTGTGCGAAATCATTTTCCTATACGATTAATAATAATTGGTGGCGGTTCCACAACAGAATTGTTTCGCACCATGCATTGGGATGTATCACCAGACTGGCTGTCTTGTGTAGGTTTTATTCAAAATCCCTATCCATATCTGGCACAGGCATCATTATTTGTTTTAAGTTCAAAATGGGAGGGCTCCCCTAATGCACTTACTGAAGCATTGGCACTTGGCACTCAAGTAGTAAGTACCGACTGCCCTTCTGGGCCACGAGAAGTGTTGCAGGGTGGGTTGGTGGCACCACTCGTCCCAGTAGGAAATCCGTCTGCCATGGCTGAGGCAATTATAGGTGTTTTAAAAAAACCTCAAGCAAAAAACATACTGCAAGATGCGGTAAAAGAATACACACAATTACAAAGCGCAAAGCGATACCTTGCACTCCTTGAGGGTAATTAACATGTTATACTCAAAAAAATACCGATTTTTATATGTTCATATCGCAAAAACTGGAGGAACAAGTATGAGGGCAGCATTAAAGTCATTACTCTGGAAAGATGTTGAATATTACCCTCGTTGGTTGTGCCATAAAATTAGCTCGCTGTTTGCACATAGACTTGGAACAAAAATCCCTAGACATGCTCATGCTATCGCCGCAAAAGAAATGTTGCCAAATGAACTTTATAGCTCACTATTTAAATTTGCCTTTGTTAGAAATCCTTGGGATCTCCAAGTCAGCTCATGGCATCATCTTAGACGCGAACAACCGCATTTAGTCTCCCACTGTTCAACATTTTCTGATTTTATTCGATTTAAATTTGACAAAGCAAGACCATATCAATACCATCTTGACACTTCGATTGATTTGCAATCTAACTATGTAAAAGATTTAAATGGCACTGTATTGTTAGACTTTATAGGACGATTTGAACATCTTGAAGAAGATTATCATTATGTTTGCTCAAAGCTTGGAATAGTAACTAAAAAACTACCTGAAAAGCGAAAAGCTACTACCCGCCACAAAGATTGGAGAACATATTACGACACCCACACTCATGACTTAGTCGCTTCTTATTTTTCAGAAGATATTAGAAGGTTTGGGTATACGTTTGATCAGTAACTTATTTTTGTAATTCAAATAGAGTGCCACAGTACGGACAAATTAACTTTCCGTTTGGCTCATCTTCAATTGGCAAATAGACCCTTGGGTGAGAATTCCAATTTGATTCGTGATCCATGGGGCAATGTAAAGGTAAATCATGTATTGAAACCGAAACATAGCTTCTGGAATTTGGGGCTTGTTTATTTTCAGACATACGATAACCATTCTGGTTTTTCAGTGATTACTCCTGTTACAATTTTACGATAGGTTTCCTGCATGAGGATAGTGATGGGCCCAACCTCTCCATTTTTAATAACACGGTGATCGAGTGATCGTACCGGCACCACTTCTGCGGCAGTACCAGTTAAAAAAATCTCGTCAGCACAATATAGTTCATCTCGAGAAATAGACCTCTCGACAATTGGTATCCTGTGTTGTTTGGCGATCACAATTATTGTGTCTCTAGTGATACCTTCTAATGCAAATTCTAAAGTCGGAGTATACAGCGTACCATCACGAACCATAAAGATATTTTCCCCTGGCCCTTCAGCAACCGAGCCTTTTTCATCTAATAAGAGCGCCTCATCATACCCATCAGCAACCACTTCATTAGAAGCTAAAATTGAGTTAACATAATTACCACTGACCTTGGCTTTGCTTAGACTGCTATTCGCACTCAATCTACGGTAACTTGAGGTTTTTAATCTAATCCCATGTTTCATATTATCTTCGCCAAGATAACTTGACCATTCCCAAGCAGCAATAGCACAATGGGTCTTTAAATCTTTGGCTTTAAGCCCCATACCTTCAGCGCCATAAAAACATATAGGTCTAATGTACGCACTGGAAAGGTTATTTTGCTTAACCACTATGTTTTGCGCATTATTGATCAGCTCTTTAGAATAATCGCAGCTCATCCCCATAATTTTCATAGAAGCAAAAAGTCTATTAGTATGATCATCGCGTCTAAATATCGCAGTTCCAGAACTTGTTTTATAGGCACGCACACCTTCAAACACTGCTAACCCATAATGTAACGAATGCGTTAGTATATGAATCTTGGCATCTTTCCAAGTAACTAACTCGCCATCTAACCAGATGTAACCGTCTCTAATATCAAATCTCATTTATCTATATAGTATAATAAATAGTATTTTAACATGAGTGACAAAAGATGATTATAAATATAACTATAAAAAAGTTAGCGCAGATTCTACTTCTGTGTTTCACAACACTTCCGATAATTGCTTTTTCAGAAATCACCGTTTACTCATTTCGCGCAGAAGATTTGATCAAACCAGCACTTGAAGAATTTCAAAAACAATCTAATATACAAATTCGGCTGACGGTAGCCTCTGGTTCTGGGCTTCTACAACGATTAATCAATGAGGGGGAAAATACTCCAGCTGATATCATTATCACTAATGGAGTTGACGATATAGTTCGATTAAAACAAGCTGGACTACTTGGAAAGATTCCCGAAATAACTTCACGTAAATCAATTTTCCCTAATTTAATTAGCCCAGACAATGATTGGGTAGCTCTAGCGGTGAGGGCTCGAGTGATCGTATATAACAAAAATAAGGTTGTAAAAAACAATGTCTTGACTTATGAATCGCTTGCGGATGAAAAATTTCAAGGAAAATTATGTGCAAGGCCTTCAGGTAATAGTTACGACCCCGCCCTAATTGCATCGAGAATCATTCACTTTGGTAAATCACAAACTGAAGCATGGTTATCAAAAATTGTTGCTAATTTTGCTAGACCTCCACAAGGAAACGACCGAACACAGATTAGAGATGTTGCAAATGGAATTTGCTCCGTAGCGTTAGTTAATAGTTATTATTTAGGATTGATGCTCACTTCAAGTGATGAAAAGGATCGTGAACTAGCAAAATCTGTTGGTGTGGTGTTTCCTGGTGCTAAAACAAAAGGAACGCATATTAATATTGCAGCCCTTACCATGAGCAAGTGGTCTAAAAATCAAGCCGAGGCACTACAATTAATCAACTTTCTAACTTCGGTAAAAACCCAGCAGTGGTTCTCTAAGAATATATTCGACTATCCAGTTAGAAAAGATGTGCCACCTTCTTTAGAAGTTAAAAAATTAGGTTTTCCTATTGTGTACGATCGCTTACCACTAGAAGAAATTGGCAGACAGATACCAGAAGCAATATTACTTCTAGATAATGCTGGTTGGCGATAGTGGAAATGTGCGATTACTACGATTCATAATTACTCTAACTTTTTTTCTTGCACCAATAGTGTCATTGGTAACCATAGGGTTGGGCTTTGATCTAGACAACACTATCCATGTTGCCTCAACTTTACTAGATGATTATATACGAGGATCTCTTCGTTTATTAGTTGTCGCATTATTAGTCGCGGTACCCATAGGAGTGCTCTGCGGTTTTCTAATAGCCCAATACCAGTTTACTGGAGCTCGATTTTTTCGCTTTGCCCTATTACTCCCTCTTGCTATCCCAAGTTATATTACTGGTTACAGTTTTATGGGATTTTTAGAAAGCAACCAACCCAATCTTTCAATAATACGAAGTTATCCATATAGTAGTGTGGGGATTATTTTTGGACTATCACTCTATCCGTATCTTTACATGCTTTGCCTAAATAGTTTTTCTCTTCAACAGCGTAGTTATTATGAAATTGGAAAATTACAGGGGCAATCCCAACTATCTTTATTCTTAACCATTTCACTAAAAATCGCCTTTCCATCCGTGGTTATTGGAAGTTCACTAATTGGGCTTGAAGTGCTCTCTGATTTTGGTTTATCAAAAATATTTGGGTTATCGACTTTTACTACAGGAATTTTTAGAGTGTGGAATAATATGAATGATGTGCATACTGCAACGTTGCTTTCTCTTTGCTTAGTGTCCATTTCACTTCTACTTCTCTCACTTGAGAAAAAACAAAGGGAGAAAATTAATTATTACCATATTGGGACTAACACTGAACACCACCGAACCACATTGCATGGATTCGCTAATCTAGGTGCAGTGCTTTTTTGTAGTCTGCCGCTGGTACTTGGCTTTGGGATTCCAGTATATCAACTTTTAGAATGGTCATCTCACATTGATAATTTTGATAAATATATCGCACTGATAGAAATAACCGCTACCAGCGTTGCGATTGCGCTGATTAGCACGATACTACTAATGAGTCTAGGATTAATTCTCGTAAACAGAACTTGGCAGAAAAAAAAGTTTATTGAAAATCAAATTAACCCACTGTCAACATTTGGCTATGCACTTCCTGGTTTAGTCGTAGCAATTTCAATTTCAGGTATCGCAAGCTGGCTTGATGATAAATTTATTCGGTTGTTAGGTTTTGCATTTAGTGGTAGCGTGATGATGTTGTGTTATGCATATATAATTCGATTTATTGCTGTGAGTTATCAATCGATTGAGGCATCAATGCAACACATTAAACCATCCATGCAAGAACAATATTTAATCCTAAACCCTAGTAAGTTATCATTATGGAGAGGGTTATATTTTCCTCTGCTTAAAGATCCACTCTTCTTTACTGCAATATTGATATTTATAGAAGTGATCAAAGAATTACCTGCAACATTAATGCTTCGGCCATTAGATATTAATACGTTATCAGTGCGAGTTTTTGAACTTGTAAACGACGAACGATTAATAGACTCTGCGCCTCTTTCTTTGACCTTAATCAGCCTTGGACTTATCTCAGTTTTTATTTTAAATTTTTTAACGTTAGACAATAGGTATGTTTCTAGAAATAAATAATCTATCATTTGCTATAGACAACCAGATTATTCTAAATAATATTTCATTTAGTTTAGAAAAAAATCAACGAGGCTGTTTACTTGGTCCGAGTGGATGTGGAAAATCAACATTACTACGCTGTATTGCCGGGTTAGAAAATCCTAGTTTAGGTGAAATTTATCAAAATGGTATTCTAGTAAACTCACATAATTATGTAACACCGCCTCACACACGTTCAATTGGCATGGTTCCACAAGACTTGGCCCTGTTTCCTCATTTGACAGTTACAGAACATATCACTTTCTCAATTAAAAACCAATCGGAAACTCTACAAAAAGCTAAAGTACAGGAGCTTTTAGAAATGACAGGCTTAGGCCCAAAAAAAGATTGCTTTCCTTATCAACTTTCTGGAGGTCAACAGAAAAGAGTTGCTCTCGCGCGTGCTTTATCTCATGATCCTGAGTTACTTATTCTTGATGAGCCATTTAGTAACATTGATTTTGAGCTACGGGAACAGCTCTTAAAGGAAATGGCATTAATACTCGACAGAAAGAAAGTAAGCGTACTTTTGGTAACTCACGATCAGCATGAGGCGTTTATATTTACTGAATACTGTGGAATAATCAGAAAAGGAGAGCTCCTGCAATGGGATACCTGTTACCGACTTTATCACCAACCCTCCTCAGAATTTGTTGCATCATTTTTAGGTGAAGGTAGCTTTGTTACCATTAATAAAGTAATCGGCCAACAAATTTTTATTGGTCAAGAGACTATTACAATTACCACATCACAAATTATTCCAAATAATATTAAAAAGCTTTTTCTTAGACCTGATGATATATGCTATTCACCAGACGGTGAATATAATTTACCTATTATCAAAAAAGAATTTAGAGGTCCTTATTTTGCTTATAGTCTTTTACTTCCCAATGGTGAAATATTATTATGTCACACGAGAAGTCATATAAACTTATCAATACATGATCAATTTCGCTTTACTTTTGATCTCCAGCATTGTATATTTTTCTAAGCCTCTAAAAACAACATGAGCCTCTTACTGAGGCTCATGTTGAGAAAATCAAACAGCAGACAACGATTACATCATGTCATCCATTCCGCCCATGCCGCCCATTCCGCCCATGCCGCCTGGTCCAGCTGGAGCATGTGAATGAGACTCATCTTTTGGAATTTCAGCAATCATGGCTTCAGTAGTGATCATAAGCCCTGCGACTGAGGCTGCGTTTTGAAGCGCCGACCTTGTCACTTTAGTTGGGTCTAAGATACCTAACTTAATCATGTCGCCATATTCACCAGTAGCTGCGTTGTAGCCAAAATTGCCAGTTCCATCTTCAACTTTAGCAAGCACGACCGCAGGCTCATCACCAGCGTTAGCGACAATCTGTCTAAGAGGTTCTTGCATGACCTTGCAGATAATCTGAACACCTTGTTCTTGATCCACATTATCGCATTTGATTTTTGCTTCCATAACACTTTTACGAGCTCGAACAAGTGCGACGCCACCACCAGGAACTACGCCTTCTTCAACAGCAGCTCGGGTTGCATGGAGTGCATCTTCAACTCTTGCTTTTTTCTCTTTCATTTCTACTTCTGTAGCAGCACCAACACGAATTACTGCAACTCCGCCAGAAAGTTTAGCTTGTCTTTCTTGAAGTTTTTCCTTATCATATTCTGATGTGGATTCTTCAATTTGAGCCTTTATTTGTTTTATGCGCGCTTGAATTTCAGCAGATTTTCCGGCACCGTCAACAATAACTGTGTTTTCTTTTGATACGGTTACACGTTTAGCTTGACCAAGATCTTCTAACCCAGATTTTTCCAAAGTTTGCCCTTTTTCTTCAGAGATAACTTTTCCAGCAGTGAGTGTAGCGATATCTTGAAGCATTTCTTTTCTACGATCTCCAAAACCAGGTGCTTTTACTGCACAGACTTTAATAATACCCCTTATGTTATTCACTACTAAAGTAGCCAAGGCTTCGCCTTCGATATCTTCAGCAATAATTAACAATGGCTTTCCTGATTTTGCTACTTGCTCAAGAACAGGTAACATTTCTCTAATATTTGAGATTTTTTTATCAGAAAGCAAAATATAAGGATTTTCAAGTTCGCTTGTCATAGATTCTTGCTTGTTTGCAAAATATGGAGAGATGTATCCTCGATCAAATTGCATACCTTCAACAACTTCAAGTTCGTTTTCTATTCCTTTACCTTCTTCAACGGTGATAACTCCTTCATTGCCGACTTTTTCCATAGAATCAGCGATGATTTTGCCAACTTCAGTGTCAGAGTTTGCTGAAATAGAGCCTACTTGAGCGATTGATTGAGTTGTGGTACAAGGAGTTGACATTTTTTTGAGATTGTCAACTGCATGAGTAACAGCTTTATCAATACCGCGTTTGAGGTCCATTGGATTAAACCCAGCAGCAATACACTTCAAGCCTTCTTTTACAATGGCTTGTGCCAATACGGTAGCTGTAGTTGTGCCATCTCCCGCAACATCTGAGGTCTTGCTAGCAACTTCTTTTACTAACTGAGCGCCCATGTCTTGGAACTTGTCTTTTAATTTGATTTCTTTAGCAACTGAAACACCATCTTTAGTAACGGTAGGTGAGCCAAAAGATTTTTCCAATACTACATTTCTACCTTTTGGACCAAGTGTTACTTTAACGGCATCTGCGAGGATATTAACCCCAGCCAGCATGCGGTTTCTTGCATCATACGAAAATTTAACTTCTTTTGCAGTCATATTTCACCCCTTATTCAATTATTGCACTTATGTCGTCTTCTCTCATAATGAGATACTCAACGCCATCTATTTTTACTTCTGTTCCTGAATACTTATTAAACAGTATTTTGTCTCCTACTTTTACATCAAGCGGACGAACAGTACCATTTTCAAGTATCTTACCTTTACCAGCGGCAAGTACTTCACCTCGGATTGGCTTTTCAGCTGCCGAATCTGGGATAACGATACCACCCGGACTCTTAAGCTCTTCTTCTAGTCTTTTGACCAGCACACGGTCATGCAATGGTCTAACTTTAAGTGTCATAACAATTTTCTCCTATCATTAGTTTTTTGTTTTGTTTATATACCATTATTGTGGGGGCATAATGTATTTTTTCAAGGTATGCTGATTATGCATGTATGCTATAATCATATTATTAATGAGAATTCTACTACTTTTAGATGTATTTTTAATTTTTACGAGTTTTTCATTAAACACAGTAGCAAATTCATTCGAAAATACCCCTCTCCCAGCTCGTGAAGCATTTAAATTTTCACACCAAACCACTTCTGAAAAAATCACTTTAAAATGGGATATCGCACCTAATTGTTACTTGTACAAAGATCGTATTAAGCTGACTTCCCTAAACCCCACTATAACTGTAGATGAATTAAACCTACCAAAAGGAGAAATTAAAAATGACCCAAACTTTGGTACAGTCGAAGTATTCCATGATTCTTTGATAGCCACCGCTTCATTGCATGGAAGTGGTAACGGTGACATAGAGGTGAGTTTTCAAGGTTGTGATGAAAAAACTGGAATCTGCTACCAACCCGTTAAGGAGCTTATTTCAGTCACTCTTTCCAAAGATTCAGCTTCAGATCAAACTAATCTGTTTGCAAAAAAAATTGCTGTAAGTGACTCATTACTGACAACGATTCTATTATTTTTATTAGCTGGACTACTACTTGGAGTAACGCCATGTGTGTACCCAATGGTGCCCGTTTTAGCTAGTATGCTAACTGCAAAGCTCGCTAATCGAAGTTCTCGTGTACTAACTGTAATATTCTATGTGTTAGGTGTGGCTGTGATGTTTTCACTACTAGGGGTACTATCGGCTCTCCTCGGTAAATCCCTAACAAACTATTTTCAACAATGGCAATTTTTACTTTTTGGTGCAATTTTTGTTGGATTTTTTGCGCTTGCAATGTTTAATCTCATTGAAATAAAATTACCTCAAAACTCAAAAATAAATTCTCTTTTGCAGACAAGTTTTAATTCAGCATACCAAAGAATTTTATTCTCATTTGTAATTGGTGGGTTGAGTGCTTTAATATTAAGTCCTTGTATCACTCCGCCAATGCTTTCAGCAATACTTTATATTGCTGAAAAAGGGGATGTGAGCTACGGAGCCATCTCACTGTTTGTGTTAGCGATAGGTATGTCAATTCCGTTAATTTTATTTAGTTTTGGATTTGGGTTTCTATTACCTAAAAGCGGAGCATGGTTAGATGAAATTAGAATTGCCATTGGCGTATTATTACTTGGATTATCTGTTTCATTGTTAGGAAGATTCTCACCTTCATGGCTAAGTTTAATTTTATATGGAGTAGTGGCAATTGGGTATGCGATGCATTTACTTATTAGATACAGCAACCATCAACAACATAGCATAGCTCTTGGGGTACGCGTTATTGCGACGATCGTAGTGATAGGAGTAACCGTTTTATCAATTAATCAATTTCAAACCCCTTCAAATACCTCATCACATCTAACGAACGCTACATCAACTTCTTTTTACAATTCACTTCCTCAGGCTACGACCATTGAAGAGTTGCAACAACTGGTAAATCAAAAGAAAGATACTTCTAGAGGTATACTAGTTTTTGTTCACGCACAATGGTGTGCAAGTTGTAAAGAACTAGAACGACATGTGTATTCAGATGAAGCAGTAAAAAATTCCTTTGCTTCCTTTGCAACAATCGGACTTGATGTTACTAATTATCATGAAACAACCCAACAATATTTAATCTCCCAGGGTATCGTAGGCCCACCAGTAGTTTTATTTCTCAGCAATCAATCAATCACAGCATCGTCGCAACTTCCATCACTGAAACAATCCCCAAGCCTAGTTGGAAGTTTTTCTAAACAAGCGTTGTTTCAATTTCTTTCCACACTACCATGAAAAAAATATTTTTCATTTCCATAGCTGTATTTAGTTTGAGTTTAGGAATAATTCTGTCCTGGTTACATCAACCACACAATAATAATCCTGATGAAAAAGTCCTAGGTAAAAAGCTCATGGATGTAACCTACAATAATCTTGAAGGAACACCAGTATCTTTACTTTCTTTTTCAGAAGAGTATCTTCTTTTAAATTTTTGGGCGACATGGTGTGAGCCCTGTAAAAGAGAGTTGCCCGACCTAAATACATTTCAAAACAAGCACCGTAATGTATTAAAAATAGTTGCTATTTCACTTGACTCGCTAGAACGCTCAACATTTTTTATGAAGGCAATCAATAACACATTATTAACGCTGATAAGCGATCAAGAGGTCTTCAATATAATGGCTTCACTTGGCAATTCCAAAGAAGCCATTCCATACTCTGTATTATTAAATAAAAATCGAGAGATAATTTACACTCAATATGGAGAAGTTTCTCTTTCCAAAATAACTGATCTCATCCATGAAGAAAATCTTAGTTCTTAATGGCCCCAATTTATCGTTGTTAGGTATCCGCGAGACCGGGCAATATGGCACCGCTACCCTACAAGATATTGAACAAAAATTACATGCTCATGCAAAAACACATTCAATACAATTAATTTGTAAACAATCAAACAGTGAGCAAGAACTGATCGAGTCTATCCACTCCGCTCTACATAACAATATTGATGGGATTATTATCAACGCAGCGGCGCTGACCCATACCAGTATAGCAATTCGTGACGCATTACTTGCAGTACAAATACCATTTATTGAGGTACACCTCTCTAATATTTATTCACGAGAATCCTTTAGACACACTTCACTGCTTGCAGACAAGGCTTGGGGTGTTATTACAGGATTTGGAATGGGAAGTTATCTACTAGCTCTAGAAGCATTTATTTCATATCATGTACACAAAATGCCCTAACTGTGATACTATTTTTGAAGCAAGCCGAAGCGATATTAGAAAAGCAAAAGGTATGGTGCGTTGTGGTGAGTGTGAAACTATATTTGACGCTCCACTTGAAAAGGTTTCTTTTACTGAACAACGCAAAACAAATAACTCACAAGCTCATGAAATTATCACCCAAGCTAAGCGGCTGGCACTGCAACCCATTGAGTCTACCGTCTGGTATATGGTAGTCGTGGTAGGCTTAAGTTTACTTTTAGCAGCTCAACTTCTCTATCTTAATAAAAAATTCTTACTAACCAATGAAACGAGCCGATCGATTGCGCTTTCCTTTTGTCAGATATTTTCCTGTCAGGTACAATACCAAAAAAATATTGAACAATTAGAAATTATTGCTCAAGAAATAACATTACCAGAATCAACTGCTTCTGAATCCTATTTACAAGTGACCATGCGATTAATAAACCATGCACGTTTACCTCAACCTATGCCAACGATTAAGATATCACTTGGAAATCTTATCGGTCAAAAAGTCGCAACAGGCATATTTGAACAGAGTAGCTATATTTCGTCCCAGACCAACACTAAGACAGTGATAGAACCTCAAGAAATACGCGATGTGGTTTTCACTTTCGCCAAGCCCTCCAACCGAGTCAATGAATTAACCATAGAGCTTCTATGAAAAACGCACTCTTGAGTATCACGGACAAACGGGGAATTATACCCCTTGCAAAAAAACTCATTGAATTAGGATGGCATCTTTACGCAACATCTAGTACAGAATCATATTTACAAAACCATGCAGTTCCCTGCACTGCTATCTCTGCCATCACTAAATTTCCAGAGATTTTACAAGGCAGAGTCAAAACCCTACATCCAATAATTCATGGGGGCTTACTCACTCGTCGCACACCAGAAGATGATCAAACGTTACAACAATTTAACATCCCTGAATTTTCACTTGCCGTTATCAATCTCTATCCATTTGAGGAGTTTTTAGAAAAAAACCCAGCCGCTTCTACTGAAGAGGTGCTTGATTATATGGATATTGGTGGGCCTGCTATGATTCGATCTGCGATCAAAAATTATAAGCATGTTATAGCATTAACCGACCCAGCTGATTATGATTTATTTATCTCATATCTAATAGAAGGTCAGGATTCTTTTACGGAGACAATGCGACTGCATTTTGCAACTAAAGCCGCTCAACTCATCATGCAGTATGACCTAGCCATCGCAAAGTTTTTTAGTCGTATTGATAAGCAATCTAATTGTTTACGCTACGGAGAAAACCCCCATCAACTTCCAGCCTACTTTATTCCTAGCGTCCCTGCTCAGGGTATTGCACTGGCAACGTTTCATCAAGGTAAACAACTTTCATATAATAATTATTTAGATATAGATTCTGGATGCGCCTTAGTGTATTCCCTCTCTGCGTTAACATCTGCGTGCTCGATTATCAAACATGGCAATCCATGTGGCGTAGCCTACGCTCCTACTAATAAGGAAAGTTACCAATTAGCCTACCGTTCTGATCCAGAATCTGCTTTTGGTGGCATTATTTGCTTTAACAAACCATTAGACGCAGATACCGCACAAGAAATAGTCACTACTCAATTCTGTGAAGTTGTTATCGCACCGAGTGTAGACGAGCAATCATTGGCAATTTTTAAACAAAAACCATCTATTAGAGTTGTGTCTATACCTCACTATCAAATAGCAAGGCAAGATATTCGTACTGTTGCCGGCGGGTATTTGCTCCAACCCAATGACAGCATTACATCAAGTGAAATACAATTTCCTGCTGATATATCACAGGTAAACAAATTAAACTGTGAGCTTGCTTGGTCAGTGGCAACTATCGCCAAATCAAATGCAATTGTCATCGTTTCTAATTTACAGACCATCGCAATTAGTTGCGGTTTTACCAGCAGAGTTCGGGCTACAGAACAAGCACTATTACGTTTTCTTAGCCACCCCTCGGTCACATCAGAAGTGGTGCTTGCCTCAGATGGTTTTTTTCCATTTGCTGATAGTATTGAGTTAATTGCAAAACATTCCGCAATTAAAATTGTTATTCAACCTAAAGGTTCAATTCGAGATGCTGAGGTTAGTGAAGCGTGCCGTACGTATGGCATTCTACAACTCTACGCATCGCGTCGTCATTTTAGACATTGAGGTTTAAAGTTCCTCAGGGATAAGATGATAGGGGAAAACTTTTACCCCTCTATTTTCAATCAATTTTCTTCTTAATAATTTTTTAATCTCAAGTTGATTTGAGAGTATATTTACTAGCTCTCTTTGGTTGTTCTCCATCCACCACATATAAAGATTGACACCGTATTCTGGAAATATCGCATCGGCAAGATGATACACACTATGGAAATCAAATTCTAATTTTGGTCTAACGACATTTTTATAAAAATTATTTGATTTTGTGATTAGATCCGTACGATTCTTGTACAATGTTTTAACTTGATTAGTAACATCACAGAAGTATTGATCAGCCTTACCCAAAACTAACTCAGGATATAGTCTAGAGTAACATTTTTCTAAATATCTCCTATCTGACATTTGACCAATATAATCTGCAGTACCGACCAAACAACCAACAATCCGCTCAATATCATTTTGCAAATCTAGGCTTTTTATTTTTTTTTCGTAGCCAGTATAATGCACTGCTTCTGTTGCGATTCTGGTATATTGTTTTAGACCTAATTTTGCCATTACCGAAAACAGCATATCTGAACTTCTGCTCACATGAGTCTTTGTAAACACCGATCCATTGATAACTTCAGTTTCATTATGACGATTTTTTAGGTATCCTGAATCATGAAAGAGCGCAATCACTATCGCAACTATCGCTAAGTTCTTGTCTAGTTTATGGATATATTGATTAAATGGTTTAGAGGTTTTTTGCAATCCATAAATCAACCGTGCAGTAGCGAGTGTAACTTCTAAGACATGCTCTTCATCATGGTACAGCATGTCACAAGGCATAAACTCTTTAAGTAACCCTGCATAGGATTGATTAAACAAGTCAAAGGCGTCCCTAATTATTTGACATGGGGCATTTGAGAATGATTCTTTATACAATTCAACCACAGCATTTTCAATTATGGCACTGTCTCTGACGAGAAGAATACCAGTTACATCAAAACCAGATTTTCTTATACCCATAATACTATTTTATAACAGGATAAATAGAAATATTTATATTCTTGTCACTCTTACCAATTATTGCGTTTTGTTCACCATATAAATCACCCTTCATTTTAGTAACCCCGCCTTGGTGTGATACTAAAATTTTAATGACCACTGGAGTGCCTTTTTGTAACAATTGTCCTGCTATAGCATCTCTCGGCCCAATTTTAATTGGCGTAGTAAGATCGGCAATCTTCAATCTTCTTGCCGCCAAAGGCATGGTTGGGTTGGTAGACCCAGCAGGAACCACTGAGACGAATACTGAAGCATTTGAATTAAATGCATTACTAAGAGCTTGATTAACGGTTACGCTTAGAGTGAATTCTAGCTGCTTAATTGTTTGCAATAAGGTATTAAGTTTTTGTGGGGTTGGAATTTTATCATCTAAAGCTTGAATATAACCTAACAAGCTCTCGCGCTCTGTTCCACTAGTTACGGGAACTAATTTAAGTGCAAAAGTTCTGGCACCTAAATAATCACCTTCTTCTTGATACCGTCTAGATGCAAGAAGCCACAGGCGAGGGTTGTTTGCATCAATCTCAAGGAGCGCATCTAGAGATTTTTTACTCTGATCTGTAAAAAAAGTATCATTAAATATTTTGCTCTCCAAATATCCGATTTGAGCAAAAAGTGGGGCAGAGAAAGTTTCGTCTTTTTCTTTTCCAAAGGCGAACCCAGCCTGCCAAGATAATAACGCTTGTGAGTAATCTCCTATGGCCTGTTGCTGAAGAGCCAAGACAAACCACTCTTCTTCGTTTTTAGCAACCATAGAACTTAGGACGGTGATATTTTGTTTAATTTCTTCTTGGGTTGAAGGGACTTGGTGATAGAAAATATAATAGGGGTTTCCAACTAAACCGTAGAGTGCTATAGGTAATAGCACGGCCCAACTTAACCAGATTATTTTATTTTTCATCTTTTTTTTCTTAGTAAAAAATAAATCGAAATCAGTAGTATCAGCAATGGGGAGAACCATAAAACCATCGTGTGTTTTGATATAACTGGATCATACAATATGTACTCACCAAATTGATTAGAAAGCTTTGTTTTAATTTCTGACTGACTTGCCCCTTGCTGTAGCATTACTTTAATTTCATTGCGCATTTGCACAGCTAATGGCGCATCAGATTCAGCAATGCTTTGATTTTGACATACCAAACATCTGAAATTATGCACTACAGAATAATACTCAGGTGGGGTCTCATCTTCGCTATGGGCAACCAAAGATGCAAGTATGTTTACGATTATAATGAAAAGTAATTTCATCAAAGCGTTTTAGTATTGATTAATTGTAGCACTTCAGAGGCATGTACCGGTCCAGCCCAGCGATGTAGGACAATTTTATTCTTGTCAAGTAAAAAACTTTCAGGGACACCATAACTTCCGAGCAGAAATCCATAGTTACCTTCCTGATCAAAAAATAATTTTGCATAAGGATTGCCGCGTTTATTAATCCACTCCTGTGCTTGATCTCTAGTATCTTGATGAGTGATGCCGATAAGTGCTATAGTAGGCTGGCTGGAAAGTATTACCAATTCTGCATGCTCCGCAACACAACTCGCACACCAACTTGCCCAAATTGTAACCAAACAGTAGGGTTTGGTGCAAGCAGAAAGTGTGTTCTCAATTTTCTCTTTTTCAAATAGTAATTCTAAAGATATTTGTGGTAACGGTTTGCCAAGTAAAGGACTTGGAATTGAAGATGGGGATTTAAATAAACCAATGATAAGTAATGTGAATAAAACTAGCACTACCATCCCAGCAAAATAGTAAGATTTTTTCATAAAATATTTTTCTTTTTTACTCGTGCAAACATGCCTAGTGCCGCAGCAATAGCAAAGAGAAGAAAACTAATCCATATTCCGCGAATCATTGGTTTCCACTGCACTCTGAGTTGTGCTTTATCGCCAAGTTCAGATACAGATCCAAGTGCAATAAAAATATCACCATGCCAAAGAGGAAAGATCGCGGTTTCCGTAGTCGGTTGATTGCGGATTAAATAATTTCTTTTTTCTGTTACTTTACTAGTAATAAGCTGCCCTGAAGAATCTTTTAAATGTACTGTTGCTTGTTGTGATTGGAATTGTGGATTCTGTGAGTTAGTTATAGAATGAAGAATGACTGTATAGGGTCCAACCGAAATAGGTTCTTGAGTAGACACCCATAGTTCTTTTTCATCACCCCACATACTTACTGTTGTAATGCTAAAAAGAAGTAATACCATGGCTAGATGGGCAATATTCATGGCGTACCATCGACCAGACTGATTATAAAAAAATTGTAGTAGTTTTAATCCTGAACTTATTTTTCTGTCCAAAATAGCACGGACACTATACACTAATGTAATAATCCCTAAACCACACAATGTTGCAAAACCTAAGGAAGCTGAGTAGAGGTATATTGCAATACTAGCCAGAATACCAGATGCTGAAGCAATCGCAATCGGTACTCTAATACGCGCAAATGCATCTTGTTGCCATCGGATGGTGGGGGCTAATGCCATTATAAAAAATAGTAATAGTGAAATTGGCACAAATACTTTATTAAAATACGGGGGGCCAACTGAAATTTTCCCAATAGATAGTAAATCTATCACCAGAGGGTATAAGGTTCCTAATGCTACGACAAACAATAGGGTAAGAGTAATAATAACCCCGATAAACATTGCAGTTTCTCTGGAATACAGTTCAAAGCGATACTCTGGATTGTCACGCAATATGGGTCCTCGAATCAACAACAAAAAAAGTGCGGGAACACAAAGTAAAAATAGCAGGGCTAAAATATACACTCCTCGTGTTGGATCGCTGGCAAAACTATGCACAGAGATGATAATTCCTGAGCGCACCAAAAATGTTCCAAGCACACTTAAACAAAACCCAAGTACACTTAACCAACATACCCAGTGATGGGCAATGTTGCGTTTGAGCGCAATGCCGAGAACATGGATAAGTGCGATTGAAACCAACCAAGGCATGAGCGAAGCATTTTCTACTGGATCCCAAAACCACCAACCACCCCAACCTAATTCATAATAAGCCCAAAAACTACCGAGCGCAATACCGAGTGACAGAAAAAGAAAACTCCCTAACACCCAATTGCGAAGCCACTGTAACTGATCTTGGGAAGGTTTGAGTCCATGAATTAACATAGCAAGAGAGAATGCATATGGCACTGACATTCCTATATATCCAAGATATAAAAGTGGGGGATGAAAAATTAGGCCAGGATCTTGTAGTAAGGGATTTAAATCAAAACCTTGTTCTAGTGGAGTAAAAGTTCTTGTAAAAGGGTTTGAGCTAAAAACGATAAATGATATAAAACCAATTGCAATTCCAGCAAGTATCGCTATCATGGTATAGCGCCAGGGTTGATCAAAAATCGCGCTAGTGTTACTGGCTAATAAAAACCATAGAGTGTAGATAACCATCCAAAAGAAAAAAGATCCTTCATGAGCACCCCATACTGCTGAAATCTTATACCAGAAATTAAGTTCGGTAGAAGAGTTATTTGTAATGTACAAAATAGAAAAATCATCTAACACAAAAGAAATCGTTAAAAGAATATAACTGGTAACTATGCAACCACCAAACAACCAACAAACCTGCAGTATCTGTTTTTGTCTACTCACTGCACTAGGAAGAACGGCAACATACAAGATTCTACAGGCAACTACTAATGATAAAATCAGTAGGTAGTGAGCAATTTCTGGAAGCATGGGGTAGTTATTTTTTTGGTTGGTTTTTTAACATGGCTTCTATTTCTCTAGGAACATATTTTTCATCATGCTTAGCAAGTACGGTTTCTGCTTCAAATATTTTGTTGCTGGAGAGTCGTCCAACTACTACCACACCCTGCCCTTCTCTAAATAAATCGGGCAGAATACCTGAGTATGAAACAGCTAATACCGAAGCATAGTCAGTAATTTGGAATGTAACATGGTTATCCTGAACAGACGTTGCAACTGTTCCCTTCACTACCATACCTCCTACTCTAACCTGGTTTTTTAAAGTAGTAGCTTCAAGTACTTCAGTTGGGGTTTTAAAGTACATTAAATTATCAGTAAACGAATAAAGAATAAAACCTAGTCCTATTGCAAAAACCGACACCAGGACAATTATTGTTCTAATTCTAATTTTAGTTCTAGCTTTCATAATTGTGATTGAATCTTTTCAATTTTAGTTGGTGAACCTTGAGAAGCGCTCTTGCGATTTTTCAATAGGTAGCGTAACTGGAAATATGCGTACAAAAAATAAATCAAAAAACTACCTATCACAATTGTATACCCACTGAAAATATACCATGCATATGGGCTTTGAATAATTCTGACCAAGCCTTCACTCATAACGCTTCACCCAATTAGCATCATGGTTATGCCCGACAAGTAAACTCATTAATCTTAAGTGAATCAACGACAAGGCTAAACAACTAAACCCAATTGCAGAAATAAGCAAGGGACTGAGCATAGAGCTATCAATTAAAGACTCACCAAACACAGAAACCGTGGTGCCTTGATGTAGAGTTGCCCACCACTCTACCGAATAGTGAATAATCGGGATTTGGATTATGCCTAAAACACATATCGTTGCTGGAATACTCCATTGAGCTTTTGATTTTTCAAAAAGGGTGGCTACGATAATATAGAGCACATAGATACATAGAAGAAAAAGCTCCGAGAGTAACCGAGCGTCTCCCCATACCCACCATGCTCCCCACATTGGTTTTCCCCACAAAGAGCCTGTTATGAGCGCAAGTAAAGTAGTTACTGCACCTAATGATGAAGCAGCTACTGCAAATAAATGGGAGACTTTAATTTTCCAAATCAAATAGATTGTTTCTGCTCCAGCCATCATGCAATAAATAAACAAAGATAGCCATGCACAGGGAACATGCACATAAATCAGCCTAAAAGCATCCAATTGCTGATAGTCAGGTGGCGCAATAAAAAGCCCTTGATACAAACCGTATGCCACTGTAACGCTACCAAATATTCCGAAAATTTTGAAAACATGTTTTGAAAAATTAAAATACTCTTCGGGATTTCCAAAACGATACAAAAAACTTAGGTAAGGCATAACTGCATAGATATTTTATACTCTTTTATATAAGTTCTGGGTAGCGTTACTCAACGCTACGAAGTACGGCAATTTTAGCAAATATAAGTATTGCAGCTGTAGAAGAAATTGCATAGCCAACCATAAGGAATACACTAGCAATCCCCCCTTCATTTAAAAACACTCCAGAAGCAACTAGTATGGGGACTAAAAAAGGAAATAATATCAAAGTAACCAGCAAACCTGAGGCTCCTCTGACAATTAAGAGCATGCAAGAAAAATGTGTAAAAAGCGAAACAAGATATAAGGTACATAAAACCACTAAATATAATTTACCCATTTGAATGAGCGTTAAACTGTAACTTATTGTAACCAAAAAAATGACACACATACAAGGGATTAAGAAAAGCAACCAACTCACAACCACTCTGAGTAGGAAAAATAGCTCGCAGGAAAACTTACTTAGGTACCAATGTACCAATGCACCATCATAACTAGCTCTATCTGATACCGAGATAACCACCAACAATTGCGCAAGTATTGATGCGTATAGTACAAAAACTACTATTCCTTTTTGTAATACTCCAAGCGATATCCCAATCATCAAAGGGTAGGTTAATGAGACTAAGAGAATATACAAAGTAGCAAACAATAAAACCGCTTTCTGCTGGAATTGAGATTTAATTTCAAGAAAAAACAAAGTAAAAAACAACTTCATGACAATTCTATTACATCAAAGGTAATGGAATCTAGTGAAGGTTCATGACTAACCATTACTACTGTTGCGCCTTGCGACACTTGCGCTGCAATTTTTTTTCTGACTATTTCTCTTCCGGTATGATCTAAATTGCTAAATGGTTCGTCAAGTAAAAATACTTTTCGCATCGCATCCCATAGTATTGATAATGCTATTTTTTGTTTTTGACCAGAGGATAACATACCGATCCGAGTCTTATTGAGTGCTTCTATTCCCAGTGATTGCATAGCGTGCTGATGCCAGTCGGCCTCGGGCATTCCGTCCAAACACCGACGCATTAAAAAATAATCTGCGACGGTTAATGTGCTTGGAAGCGCGATAGGATTTGGGACATACCCTAGTAGCGCAAAATAGTGTTGATTGTGAATGACAGAACAATTATCCCAGAGCACTTCACCCTCATCGATCTCTAAAGTTCCAGATAAAATTTTTAAAAGCGTACTCTTACCGATACCGTTTTCACCTTTAACTATTGTGCAACGAGCCTTGGCAAAGGAGACATGACTATTTTGAAATAACACTCGCTCACCTCGCGTTACAGTGATATTAGAGGCGACAAGCATTTATCACTACACCATTAACGATAAGTATGATCTTTATCTAACATTCGGTCTAATTTATGTTTAACCCGTTCAAAAGTAGAATCAATTGATTTATACATATCTTGCATCTCAGTTTCAACGACAATATCATTGTGGCTATCAAATTTAAGTACCGCTTCAGCAATAAATGTCTTCTGTTCTTTTTTTAATATGAGGTGAAGATGCCGTAAATGGGAGCTATGCTTTTCTAATTTAGTAAATTTTTTATGGACAAAATCCCTGATGGCGTCTGTTAATTCAAAACTTGTAGCACTAATATCTATACGCATATACATCCTCCTTTTACTTCTATTTTAACTAAAAAACAATCGCTAGGTTAGAATAACTGAATGGATACAGTATTAATAGTTGGTGCAGGCGCTCGTGAACACGCAATTGCCTGGCATTGTTCAAAGCAAGATTCAATTAAGTCAATTATTGTTTGTCCTGGAAATGCAGGAATGGAAACACTTCCCCGCACAAAAACTTTTCCAATCTCTGTGGAAAACATTGATGCTATAGTCTCATTAGCACTGGAACATACAGTAACCTGCGCGATAATTGGCCCCGAACTTCCCCTCAGTCTCGGCATCGCTGACAAACTAAACCAACATGGTATATTGACCTGGGGTCCAAACCAATATGCAGCGCAATTAGAAAGTAAAAAAATTTTCTCAAAAGCGTTTATGCTTAAGCATGGGATTCCAACCGCGACATCTGCCCAATTCAGCGATTACATACAAGCGGTAAACTTCCTAGATAATTCAAATTTTCCAATAGTCATTAAAGCAGATGGCTTAGCGGCTGGCAAAGGTGTATTTATTGTTTCATCGAAACAAGAAGCGACAGAAGTATTACACATGCTTATGGTAGAAAAAAAACTTGGTTTGGCGTGCGCTCAAGTCATATTAGAAGAATATATTGATGGGTTTGAAGTTTCCGCAATTGCCATGGTCTGGGATGCGTCTTATGTAATGCTTGAATATAGCCAAGATCACAAACGGCTTTTAGATGGTAACCAAGGGCCAAATACTGGCGGAATGGGTGCCTACAGCCCAGTGCCGGCAGTTACAAAAAATCTAGAAACTACCATAATTGAAACAATCATAAAACCCACGATCAATGCTTTGCAAAAAGACGCAATTTCATATAGAGGTTTTCTTTACGCTGGTCTGATGGTGCGTGAAAATAGAGTTTATGTATTGGAATATAACTGTCGTTTGGGCGATCCAGAAGCACAAACCTTGCTACTACGATTGCAATCAAGTTTGGTAAGCGCAATACATTCTTTATCACAAGGAACTACTCCTGAGTTACATTGGGATAAGCGTTGTTCTGTTGGGGTGGTACTAGCACAGGAAGGATACCCTACTTCTGCTAGTGGTGAAACTACCATTACATTACCGAATTTACATAGTAAGCACACCATGATATTTCAAGCCTCAACTAAATTAAAATCAGGCACATTACACAGCTCAGGAGGTAGGACTTTAACTGTAACTGCGCTAGGTGACACGGTGCTTGAGGCACATCGTGAGGCCTACGCATTAGTATCAGCTATTGAATTTAAAAATTGTGTGTTCAGAAAAGATATTGGAAAGTTGCAAGAACAGTGATAAAATAAAACTATGCATATCATTATAAAATCATTAATTTTACTTTCCATTTCATTGGTTACTTCTGTGGGTTACGCCAATGAGCTAAAAACTACCGATACACCACTTGCCGCACCACCCGTCGCACCGCTTACGCTAATTGAAATCTTTGATCAGGTTAATAAAGCATTAGTGAGCGAAGACTTCCAAAAAGCTTTAGACTTGCTCAATCAAGGACTTACACTTCAACCAACAAATGCAGTAGCGTATAAACTCAGAGGTGATATACATCTTAAATTTAATAAAACACCAGAAGCAATTGCAGATTTTGAAAAAGCAATTGAGATAAGACCAAGTTATCATGAAGTAGCTTTTGAGTTAGCGACTATTTACAAAAAACAAGAAAAATATCAAAAAGCATTACAACTTATTACCAATGCACTGATAGAAAATGAGCGGAATATTAAATACTATGCCCTTCGTGCCTCTTTGTATCTCGCACTGCAAAGCAAACAACTTGCCTATCTAGACTACTCAACAATAAATCAACTTGAACCAAGTGACTCAACCTACCTCGCTTCGGCACAGATACTTTATGAATTAGGTAAAAACGATAAAGTAATTTCAGAGACCTCAAAAGGAATTGCACTAAATAGCAACAATGATCGATTAATTTTCTTACGAGGCTTGGCTTATAAAAGCAAACTCAATTGCAAAAATGCAACTAACGATTTCAACAAATCCTTACAATTAAAACCCAACACCAATGAGTATCTCTTTGAACGGGCGCAATGTAACAATAGCATAGGTAAATATTCTGAGGCGCTTGTTGACATTAATACTGTCATCAGTTCCCAGCCAAAAAATATTGAATTTTTATTACAACTTGGAATTATACGAGGTAATTTAAATGAATTCCAAACTGCCAGAGAGGTATATGATCAAGCCATAGCATTAGATCCGAATAATTCTACTGCGTTTTTTTTGAGGGGTATTATTTTTGAAAAGAACAATCAACATGGATTAGCATTAAAGGACTACAACAAGGCAATACAATTGCAACCCAATTATCAAAGCGCGCTGTTTAACCGAGCCAACCTCTTCAGAAAAACCAAAGATTACGAATCTTCGTTGCGAGATGTATCAAAGTTAATCGCTTTAAACTCTCTGGATGATTCATTATATGTAACCCGCGGTTTAATTTATCTTGAAGCTAACAATGAAAGCGCGGCTGAACAAGACTTCAGCAAAGCAATTGATTTAAATAAGGGTAGTGTCGGTGCCTATCTAGAAAGAGCTAAACTCTATATCTCGCAAAATAAAAACGCAAAGGCTCGTGAAGATCTTAAAATTTTAACTTCAATTGCCCCCACTTCTTTAGAAGTGAAAGCACTATTAAAAACTATTGGTTGGTATTAAGTTAGCGTTTCATTGAGTCAAAAAACTCAGAATTCGTTTTGGTTGCCTGCATTTTGCCGAGCAAAAATTCCATGGCCTCTAAATCATCCATTGCATGCAGTACTTTTCTGAGAATCCAAATTTTAGTTAACTCATCATGCCCGATAAGTAATTCTTCTCTTCTTGTACCTGAACGGTTAATGTTAATAGCAGGAAAAATTCTTTTTTCGGCAATTCTTCGCTCTAAATGTATTTCCATGTTTCCAGTGCCCTTAAATTCTTCATAAATCACATCATCCATCTTAGATCCCGTATCAACCAGCGCGGTAGCGATAATAGTTAAACTACCCCCCTCTTCAATATTCCTTGCTGCACCAAAAAATCGCTTTGGCTTATGCAAAGCATTAGCATCAACACCACCAGTAAGTACTTTACCTGAAGCAGGTGAAATGGTATTGTAGGCACGCGCTAGCCTTGTGATTGAGTCAAGAAGTATCACCACATCCTTTTTAGATTCTACTAACCGTTTTGCTTTTTCGATGGCCATTTCCGCAACTTGGACATGTCGATTAGCTGGCTCATCAAATGTTGAAGAGACTATTTCCGCATGTACCGATCGTTGCATTTCCGTAACTTCTTCAGGTCTTTCATCAATCAATAAAATAATTAGAAAACATTCTGGAAAATTAGCATTGATACTTCGAGCAATGTTTTGCAACATCACCGTTTTACCAGCCTTTGGTGGAGAGACAATCAATCCGCGTTGCCCTTTACCAATTGGGGCTACTAAATCTATAATTCGAGCAGTTATATCCTCCTTACTGCCATTTCCTCGTTCAAGTTTTAGGTGTTTATCGGCGTGTAAGGGCGTCAGATTAGTAAAAAGTATTTTATTTTTTACATTTTCAGCTGGCTCATAGTTGATTTCGTCAGGTTTAATCAAAGCAAAGTACCGTTCACCTTCTTTTGGTGGACGAACTTTACCAGCAACCGTATCTCCAGTATGGAGATTTAATTTTCTTATTTGATTAGGTGAAACATAAATATCATCGGGACCGGCCAAGTAAGACGCATCGGGAGATCTCAGAAAACCATACCCGTCTTGAACAATTTCTAGCACGCCATCGCCAACAATATCTTCACCACGATCTGCGTACTGTTTGAGAAGTAAAAACATTAACTCCTGTCTCCTCATCCGCGCTGGATTTTCAATTTGAAGCTGGTTGGCTTCTTCAATTAATACAGCAATTGATTTCTTTTTAACTTCACTTAAATTCATACAGCCTATCCTTTTATTTTTTCTATTAGTTCAATAAGTTGGTTTTTTGCTAACGAGCCAGCCTGTTGAAATACTGGTTCTCCTTGTTTAAACACCATGAGTGTCGGAATACTTCTAATATTATACGTGCCCGCAAGTTCTGGAGCAGCATCAACATCAAGCTTCGCGAATACCATTGATTCACTATGGGTACTTGCAACTTCTTCAAAAACTGGAGCAAACATTTTACAAGGACCACACCAAGCAGCCCAAAAATCAATCAGCACTGGCTTCTCAGCCTTGCGCACCACTTCATCAAAATTTGCGTTAGTCAATTCATGTATTTTATTATTCATAGTTATTTCCTCGATAGGTTGATTGTGTTATAATTAATTATATGGGTAAAAAAATTTTAATTCTAGGCGGTAATGGTTTTTTGGGGAGATCGCTTGCTATTAAAATTTCTAAATTACATTATGATTATACAATATTTGCAACTTCAAGAAAGTCTGTTTGGAATTCCGATTTAAAAATACTTCCAAATGTAACTCTACTTACCTTTCCTAGCTATAATGCTAACACACTGAAGCAACTTTTGCAAGAGGTAGATATAGTTATTAACTGTATCGGAATACTCAATCAAACAAAAAAAGCATTGTTTAGAGATGTACATTCTGGAATAGTTAGAATGCTTGTTGAGCAAATTAACACCTTACAACTACCGAGAATCATTCATATCAGCGCACACCACGCCGATGCTAATGCAGCGGCAAGCAGATATTTACGAAGTAAAGGAGAGTCAGAAATGTATCTCCACACCTACTGCAATGAATATACCAATTGCACTACATTTAAACCATCATTATTGTATGGATTTGGCGATTCAAGTATATCTACTTTCGCATCTATAGTTCGCCTGTCTCCCTATTTTTACCCAGTAATTTCACCTCATTCAATTATCGCTCCCATTTATATCAATGACTTTACCAGTTTGATTATTGATTCATTTGAAGATTATTCTACCTATGGAAAAATTATAGATGTACTTGGACCTGAGGATCTTTCCTTGCTACAGATACACCAATTAATAGAGAGGCAGTATTTACTTTTTCTTGGAAAAAGAAGAAGTGCCATAACGATTCCTAGGTGGATAAGTTACCTGATAGGATTTCTTTCAGAACTAACCCATAATACAACGCTTAGCGTAGACATGCTGAGAAGTTTAGAACATTCGCCAGATCGATCGGTCAAAAACCTAAAAACCACTTCAACAAAATTAGAGCATATGCTTCCCACGCTACTCGGTTTAATAACTCAAATGGGTGAGTATAGTCAATTTAGAAAATTGGGGTGATATGGATATTTATTTGGTCGGTGGTGCTATTAGAGATTCTTTATTAAACTTACCAGTTTTGGAAAAAGACTGGGTTGTGGTTGGCTCAACCCCTCGTGAAATGGAATCTTTAAAGTATCGTCAAGTAGGTAAACAATTTCCAGTATTTTTACACCCAATTACCAATGAAGAATATGCCTTAGCACGAACAGAGGTAAAAAAATCAATTGGCTACACTGGTTTTATTTGTGACTTTTCTCCAAAAGTAACATTAGAAGAAGATTTATGGCGAAGAGACTTCACCATAAATTCAATTGCATTTGATGAAAAATCAGGAACATACATAGATCCTTGTGAGGGAATGAAAGATATTAAAAATAAAATAATTCGCCACACCTCAATTGCTTTTTCAGAGGACCCACTTAGGTTAATTCGTTTAGCGCGTTTTTATGCAAAATTAAAACCACTGGGCTTTACCATTGCGCCTGAAACTTTAGAACTTGTAATACAGATTGTAAATAATGGTGAATTACCCAGTCTCAGCGTAGAACGATTATGGACAGAGTTTGAAAAGGCTTTCACCTATCAAGACCCTGACGCATTTATAGAGGTGTTAATTTCATCTACCTACGCAAGCACCACGGGACTGAAAAGTCTATTTGAGCAACCCTGTCGCGAGGCTTTGCGATACATAAGTGCTCATAATTCCTCTCCACTGATTAGATTTGCAGGTTTCTGTGCAAGAGCGAGCGATTCGGATATAATCAATTTTACCAACTGGTTACCTGTTCCCAACCGATACACTGAATTAGTTACTAAGGTAAGAAAAAATTTTAATAGCTATTACCATTCGCCAACGTTAACAATTTCTAATATACTCTCGCTACTCTATGATTGCAATGGCTTTAAGCAAGGTGAAGTCTATGAAAATTTCTTGACTTGCTGCGAACTGGTATCAAAATCAAGGGCAGAGTACCAAAACATACCACATCCACAAACTAAATTTCTACAAACTATGCTCCATGTAGCCAAAACTGTAACAGGAAAATCACTTATGCGATTAAGACTTGAGGGAGAAGAAATTACCAAAGAAATTGACAAGCAACGATGCGCGGCAATGTGTAAAATCAGAAGACCGTACCGCTGGGCAGAAATTAAATAGTCGCGTAGGTTAGGAGAATCGCTCCTAACAAAATCCTATAGATTACAAAAGGTAAAAAGCCAATACGACGCACAATTGTTACGAGTGCATGTAGTGCAAAGTATGAAACTAGCGCACTTACCACAACAGTATAACCAATCAAAGGTATATCAAGTTGTTCTCCCTTTCTGATGACTTGAAAAAACTGATATGCGGTTACTCCAGCAATGGTTGGAATGGCTAAGAGAAATGAAAAATAAATTGCAGATTCTTTTTTAATTCCCCAAAACAAACTGGCAGAAATAGTAACTCCAGAGCGAGATACACCTGGGAAAAAAGCAAGCAGTTGCGCAGCACCAATAGACAAGGCCATAGGTACTGTGATAGATTCAAGCCCCGAAACACCATGGCGCCTTGTAGCTAAATACAATACCACTGCAAACACGATAAGCATCACTGCAATTGAAATTGTGTTTCTACCAAACAGTTCCATACTTTCAGCTATAAAAGGTGCCGTGATAAGGGTTGGTAAAAATGCCAACCCAAGCATACGGAGCAGGTGTGGGTTACCGCGTAATTGGATAAGTTCATTTCTATAATATAGAATAATTGCAATGAGAGAACCAAAGTGCAGAGCAACATCCACCGTTAAGCTATGCTCATGCATTTCTAACCACATTGACATTAATACAAGATGCGCTGAGCTAGAGATAGGTAAAAATTCACAGAGGCCTTGCACCATGGCCAGCACCGTATAGCTAAAAAAAGTATCAGTCATAGACGCTCAGAGCAATCATAACGAGCAAATCGATCTAACCAAGGGGTGGAAATATTTTTATTTGCAATTAATACCTTAAATTGGTCGCCCATCCCACTGGGAGAAACTAGATATACACTTGAAGTACGATATTTAACTTGCTCAAACAAATTGGTATGAGATACGCTTGGGGCTTTTGAAGAAAAACAATGTTCTAATAGCCACATACCTTGGGGAAGAAACATTTCAATAGTATATCCGATAGACTGCAACGCTTCTGCAACCTCACTAAAATTAACGTCAACACTAATATCACATTTGCCAAAAGGAAGTTTGGCTAAATTATAGTGAGGGGGAAAAAACTTTAAGGTGCCATACAACCGATCTTGACGATAATAGAAAGTGGCTGGTTCGCCATAATCAATAATGACAAGATGGGCATGAGTGATTTTCCGCAATAGTACATTAAGAGTATGCGCTAAATTTATTCGAAGTTCAAATTCATTACCCTCAGGAATTGCATTAAGCAACTCACCATTCTTGATCTGGCTCGCTTCGGCAAGTTCGCGAGAGGCTTCTGCAAAAATCGCTGTCCATATTCCAGGACTGGATTCTTGCATATACTGCTCGAGCACTCCATCATCCGTTCTCAAGGCTCGTTTTGCAGGAAATGCATCGAGCACCTCATGGAATACAACCATAGCATTGGGTGGCAGTTCAATAGAATCAAGTTCATGGTATTTACACCAAGTAATTTGAGGTAAAAATGGGGCAAGGGTTTTTTCTTGCCATAAAATACTTGCGTTAGTTTTTTCAACTAAGAAGTATCGAATAGTAACAATACCCAATGTTTGTAGCGTGGTAAGTAAATCAAACGCAAGTTTTCCAGTACCTCCCCCAAACTCTACAATACTAACCGAAGAATCTTCTCTATACAAATGAGCGAACTGATACGCCAATGATTGCGCAACAAGTGGTGATAGATGTGGTGAAGTTAAAAAATCACCTGTGTGACCCATAACTGGTATTTCGCGATCATAGTATCCAGCATTGGGGCAATAGAGAGATTGCTCCATAAATTGATCGAAGCTTTGCAGTTTCATGGTTTCTAGTTTATACTAACCATTACAATGAAATTTGAAAAAGTAATGCTAATAACTGGGGGTGCGAAAAGAATTGGTAAAGCCCTCGTAGAGCATTTTCATCAGCATGGTTACAGGGTGTGCTTTAGTTACGCTACATCCCACACTCAAGCAACTGAGCTTAGCCGATCACTTAATGACAAGCAACCAAACTCAGTTATAGCAATCAATACCCAGCTTCAATCTCCAGGCCAACCAATCGCTTTAGTGGATACTTGTCTAAAACATTTTAAGCGGTTGGATTTAGTAATTAACTGTGCTTCAAGTTTTTTTCCCACTCCAATCGGTACCATTACAAGAGCTGACTGGGACGAACTCATGGATACTAATTGTTATGCACCACTTTGCATTTGCCAACATGCTACTGAAGCGCTCCTTCAAACTAAAGGTTCAATAATAAATATAATTGATATTCATGCATTTAGACCCATGCCTCGTCATGTAGTCTATTCCATTACAAAAGCTAGCCTGCTTGCACTCACACAATCACTCGCCATTGAACTCAGCCCAAATATCCGAGTTAATGCTATAGCACCTGGCACGATACTATGGGCAGAGCATAATCAAGACCCCGCTACAAAGCCAGAAGCAGTTTTGCCAAAAATACCATTAAACCGTCTTGGCACTGTGGAAGAAGTTGCGCAATCTGCGTATTATTTAGCAGAACATGCCACTTATACCACTGGGCAGGTTATCGCCTTAGATGGTGGTAGACATCTTCAACTATAGGTGTGTTAAAATACCCTCCATATCATGAGTAGAGTTTGTCAAGTTACAGGTAGAGGCGTTCAAGTGGGTAATACCGTTTCACACGCTAATAATAAATGTCGCAGGAGGTTTCTTCCCAATCTTCACCATCACAAGTTTTGGTACGAGGAAGAAAATCGCTTTGTTAGACTTCGCTTAAGTGCTAGTGGCATCAGGACTGTGGATAAACTCGGTATTGCAAAAATTATCGTACGGTTACGCAAAAAAGGAATTGTCGTATAATGGCAAAATCAGTTCGTGAAAAAATCAAGATGGTCTCAAGTGCCGGAACTGGTCATTTTTACACAACAATAAAGAACAAAAGAAATTCAACAGAAAAACTTGAATTAAAAAAATTTGATCCTGTCGTGCGCAAGCATGTGCCTTATAAAGAAGGCAAAATTAAGTAATTAATTTTCACCCAATTCACAATACCCAGTAGTTGACTCAACCGATGGCATCGGGTTGAATTTTGTTGCGGTCACTTTAATCCAGGTTAGCTCAAAGTTAGAAAATAACTCATACGCGCAACGCTCGGCAAGATATTCAACAAGGTGAAAGGTATGAGTGCTTGCAAGCTTTTGTAAAATCTGCACAATGCCTTCATAATCTACTGTTTTTGAAATTAAATCTTCCCCACTATCCAAATAACACTGCGGAATATACACTACGCTAAATCGCACTCGTTGGGGTTTTGAGCGTTCTTGTGGAGACACACCTAATTGAACAAATAGCTCAATAGAGTCCACCGAGACCAAAATTTTTTTATTTCCAGTGTGCTTCAACTTGATAGGCGCAGAGCATACGGACAAATCCTTTCAGCTCGGGTACATTAGATTTTTCAGCCGAAGTACACCAATCACCCATGGCGACCAACAACCGTTCTTGATTCTCAAATTTAGAATTCCAAATGGCATCCAACTGTTGCTTAAATTGCCATACCAACGATAAGCGTGGGTAGCGAACTAACAGTGAATCAAGTTCTATTTTTTTTGAAAAAATATCACGCGCCATTAGTTGTTTCTTGAGTGCGCGTAATTTTATTTTATCTTCATGAGTAGCTTGAGACTCTGCATGAGAGAGGAGAGGTTTTATCACCGTCTGAATGTAATTTGCCACCACATGCATTCTCGCATTAAACACGGCTTTTAATGCTTGGGTATCAAGTGTAAGCTTGCTGTAATCAAACATAACACGAGGAACTGTTTTTTTAATTTTGGCTAGACCAATAAATTGTAATGCTTGTATATACAACCAACCAAGATCAAACTCCCACCAATTTAAAGAAAATTTTGCAGAGCTAGGATAGGCATGGTGGTTATTATGTAGTTCCTCACCACAAATTATCCATGCGAGCGGAACAATATTAGTAGAACCGTCTGGAGTGTTGAAATTTCTATACCCGAAATAGTGCCCAAGGCCGTTAATGACTCCAGCAGCCAAGAATGGTATACACATCATTTGTAATGCCCAAAAGGTTACTCCTTTTGCACCAAAAATCAGAATATATAACCCTAGCAATATAAAAATCCCATACCTATTTCTTTTGCCATAAAAAATATTTCTTTCTAACCAATCATCTGGGGTGTTATGACCATATTCATTTAGGGTTTCTTGATTCTTTGCCTCTTTTCGATAGAGCTCCGCACCTTGAAGCAAAACCACACGAATTCCATACACAAACGGACTATGCGGATCATCTTGGGTTTCTACTCTAGCGTGGTGTTTTCTATGTATGGCAACCCACGCTCGAGTTGACATTGCAGTAGTAAGCCAAAGCCAAAATCTAAAAAAATACTTGACGGCTGGATGGAGCGTCAAGGCTAAGTGGCACTCACAACGATGCAGATAGACCGTAACACCTAATAATGTAATATGACATGAGAGCGCAGTCAATAATAACCCGGTCGGCCAATCTAGGCCAGTTATTCCATTGGATAAGAAATCTATAAGTATCATGTACACAGTATACAGCATGAACTTTATGTATAATAGTGACCGATATGAATGAGAATTTAGTATTATCTTGTCATAATTTAAGTAAGTTTTTTGGCAACAATCAAGCGGTAAAAAACATTAGCTTTCAATTATCACGAGGTCAAATAGTTGGATTACTCGGATTAAATGGGGCGGGCAAAACCACTACCTTGTCCATGATTTGCGGTGTTGTACCTCCTAGCGAAGGCACTATTTCAATTTGCAATTATTCGCTTAGAGATCAGCCAATTAAAAGCAAAGAACAGATTGGGTTTTTACCTGATCAACTCCCCCTCTACAAAGAACTAACCGTTCAAGAGTATTTAACCTACTGTGCGACACTTCGCCGAGTTAAAAAGAATAAAATCAAAGAAGCAGTTAACTATGTCATGGATAGATGTGGAATTACCGCTAGAGCTGACCAGCTTGTCGGCCAATTATCGAGAGGTTACCAACAAAGAACCGCAATCGCTCAGGCAATTGTTCATAGCCCAACACTCGTGGTACTTGACGAACCAACCTCAGGACTTGACCCAGTGCAAATACAACATATCAGAGACTTGATACTAGAATTGCGCAAAGAACACACGGTAATAATCTCCACCCATTTGCTTTACGAAGCTGAATTGTTATGCGATCGCATACTAATAATTCACAACGGAGAAATTCTCCTTGATAAAGAAAAATCGCAATTAGCCATTTCCACCCCAACGGTACTAGTTACCTTCGGACACCCCCCTACCCTTGCTGAATTACAAAATCTTCCATCGATCACTTCAGCACAAGCCATAACCGACACACAATTCAAAATAACCTTTAGTCCATTACCTGCAGACAGTGACAATTACAACGAGTTGCTTTCCCATTCTGTTACCCATGCATGGAATATTCTTGAAATCACAAGACAGCATACCAATGTGGAGGCAGTGTTTTTACAACTGACATCATCATGATTTTTACCATTGCGTTATTAGATCTCAAAAGAAATTTTAAAACTCCGTTAGCTTGGATTATCATAGGTATAACACAACTAATTTTTTCGTACTTCTTATTTGTTAACACCTACTTCTACTCAACTCAGCAAGACCGCATTGTGGAAAGTGGGAGCTCGATCGGGATTACCTCATCACTCGCGACGCCAACATTATCTATATTTATGTTCATTGCGATTTTTATAGTTCCTTTACTCTCAATACGATTACTTGGTGAGGAGCGCGCCAATAACACCATTACACTTTTATTAAGTTCACCTATTTCAATTCCATCGCTCGTACTTGGAAAGTTTTTTGGCATTCTATTATTTTGCCTATTGATACTCGCGTTACAAGTAATCTCAATTATTTTTTATTTTGCGGGTGAAACTGAACTAAACTACCTGCATCTAGCTAGTGCTAGTCTCGGAATGTTACTAATCTTATCGCTCTATTGCTCGGTGAGTTTATTTTGTTCAACTATCTTTAACAATTCACTCACCATAGCGATAGCTTCTTTTTCAGCAATCGCGCTGGTATGGTTAATAGGTATCTCATCCTCTATCATTAACGCTGATGGATTTCTCACCACCCTTAGACAATGGTTGAGCCTAGGTAACCACACCGATGATTTTTTTAAAGGTGTACTTTCTTTTAATCATGGTTTATATTTTGTTGTCATGACTTTTTCTTTTCTTATCCTTACCTATCAAAATCTTGAATCCTATCGTTTGTCTGGAAAACAATAATGCAAAAAATCCCACATCTGATTACCTATATTTTTATTATTGCACTCATAGCGCTCTCATCGCAGCTAGCGCCTAAGCTCACCTCACAACTTGATGTCAGCTATAGCAAAATCTCAAGCCTGCGCCCTGAAACCATTAAAACCTTAGCCCAATACAAAGAACCTGTTACAATCACACTGTATGTTGACAAAGAAAATAGCACTAACAGTGGGTTTGAAACTCTGCTTCAGCGCTACGCCGACGCTAGCCCGTTATTCAAATATTCAATTATCTCAATAGAACAGAGACCCGACTTAGCGCAATCAGAAGCAGTTACCGCACCAGTAGAATTAGTGCTTAAACACAAGCTGGCAGCACGGCGAATTCAAAATGCCATTACCGAACGAGCAATTACCATTGCCTTGCAAAGTTTACTGCGTGGCTCACAAGAAACTTTATTTTTCCTAGCCGATCATAACGAACGCTCCATTAATGGTGAACAACTTCATGATTATAGTTTGTTGGCTAACATCCTATTTCAACGAGGTATGCAACTTTCTAGCTATAGTCTGGTAAAATTTGAAAATTTTGCTGACAATGTTAAAAGTATTATTGTCCCAGGTCCAACTACCGACTATCGTCCACAAGAAGTAGAACAACTTGCAAAATTCATTAACCGAGGAGGTAATGCACTGTTTTTGCTTGAAGACACCACGACAAATAATTTACTTAAATTTTTAGAAAAAGAATTTGGGATTACTTTGAAAAAACCAACTCTCATTGAACTTGACGATCCCGATAAAACTGGACTGGTAATAGGTTTTGGAAATCAAGAATTACCTATTACAAAAGAACTCAGAACGTTTCTACTATTTTTTCAGCCTCGCGAAATCACAACTTCTACAGTGAACTCATGGACTGCAAAAAAAATGATCGTTACCAAGCAAGGTGCAGTACTTGGATATGAATTTTCTCGTAGTTTAGCTTCCACAGACAGTGAACAGAAAGTTTATATAGTTTCTGATGCTGATATATTTGCGAATAAATATATACAAAGCGGTGCTAATCTGCTCTTAGCTAACAACCTCTTCAATACGGTACTGGGTGAAGTATCTTCACTGAATCTTGAAACCCCTGCGTTACCCGATCAAACCATGGAAAATGAAATTTCCCCACTTAAATCATTGTTCTTGTTTATATTTGCGCTTGGTTTCATTGTCTATGGACTGATGATCTGGTGGAAACGCTCAAGAGCATATCACAATGGTAAAGAAACTCCTACGACAAAATCTTCTTAATCTCACCTTACTGATTGCAATCATTGCTGTTAGTATTTGGTACTGGGTGCAATATTCTAATGAGAAAACTGTACCAAGCCTAGCCAAAGGGGTGACGGTAACTGAACTAACTATCTCCTATTCGGAAAATAAATTACAGTTCTTAAAAAAAGAAGACTGGTTGCTCACTCATCCCTTTAGTGCCAGAGCCGATCAAGCAAAATTACGAGAGCTAGCTAACTACCTTGAGTCAACTATTATAGATACTATTGGGTCAGTAGCCAACCTAAACCTATCTACCTACGCTCTTAATCAACCTACAGTCACACTTATACTAAATAACCACTCAATCGCATTTGGAAACCAAAATCCAGTAACTCAACAGCGCTATGTCCGCTATCAAGATTTAGTCTATCTGATCGAGAACTATCGCTTTAGTTTAATTTCAAAAAACCCCTATGATTTGCTTGACAAAAATCTTATTCCAACTCAGCAAACTATCATGTCAATAGAAGTACAATCAACCAAGAACTTCTCAAGTAATTTTACAATCACAAAAGAGAAACTAGGTGCTGATTATGTCATTACGGGCAGAGAGGACAAACAACTTACCGCGAAAGACATTAACAGTTGGATTGATGCGGTGTCGTTTATAAGCGCAGACTCTGTAGCGCCACGACAAATAACTAAGCAAACCCCGATTAAACCAAGCGTCACTATTACTATAACCTTAGCGAATGGTACCACGCAAAAATATGATTCATTTGTAAACGATCAATTGATTCGGGAAGATATTGCAGCAGGAGTTGTGTATTTTTTAAATCCAACTGACTATCAAAGATTACTTACCCCTCCTTCTCATGCCGGAACTACCGGAAGTTGAGGTTTGCGCACAGTATATTTCTAAACAATTACTTGACGCTTCATTGTTTAAAGTAACTACTAGCCAACTATCCCTACGAAAACCTATCCCTAAAACTAGAGAGTTTTATCCCTTGTATCACCAGACCTTAAAAACGGTCTCGCGCCATGGTAAATATCTCTTGCTAAACTTCTCAAGCAAAACTATTATTATTCATTTAGGTATGAGTGGAACCGTTCGTATTGAGTTCAAGGTAAACAAAAAAAACCATGACCATTGCATTTTTTCATTTACTAAAGCTCAAAACCTCCTGCATTTAATTTATAACGATCCCAGGCGCTTCGGAATGATTTCACTAGAAGGGTCTGATGCGCTACCTTCTCTGAGCAAGCTTGGTCCAGATTTATTTAACCAAACGCAATGTCACCCTCGATACTTATTCAGTAAAGCACAAAAAACTTCGGTTGCGATTAAAACTTTTTTACTTGACCAAACTATCGTAGCTGGGGTAGGTAATATTTATGCCTGCGAAGCGTTATTTACCAGTAACATTCATCCAGCCACCAGCGCTCAAAACCTCTCGCTTGTACAATTACAAACATTAACTAAAGCACTTACCACTATCATGAAGCGAGCCATTCGCAAAGGTGGAAGTTCTATTCGCACCTTTACTAATCCAGAAGGTACGCTTGGGTATTTTTCCTTCTCACATCAAGTGTACGACCGAGCAGCTCAGCCATGTACTATGTGCCACACCGCCATTGAAGTTTTTACTCAGGCATCAAGGAGCACATACTACTGCCCTCATTGCCAGCCTATGTTAATGTAAATTAAATTCATAGGCATCAAGCAATCTAACCTTCTCCATTCTGCAAGCACCAAGTAAGACAAAGCCATTTGTCCCAGCAAGCGAGTCTCCATCGTCAAAACGCCTCATCAATTGCTGATCCCATAATTCTAAATAATCAACGCTAATGTTTTTTGCATTAAGGCTTTTAATAGATTCAGCAATAGTGCTTGCCTTGTCGCCATCTTGCTGCATTACATTAGCAAGTTTTTTTAATGTAGCGTAAAACAGCGGGGCGATACTGGATTCCTGTTCACTTAAAAACTGATTTCTAGAACTAAGCGCCAGACCAGACTCAGCGCGAACGGTTTCAGCTCCAACGATAGTCACTGGTATTAGTAGCTCTGCACAGAGTCGCTCTATCACGCGGAGCTGTTGGTAATCTTTTTTACCAAATAATGCACGGTGAGGAGAAACCACATGAAATAATTTAAGAATTATAGTTGCAACCCCAGAAAAATGCCCAGCACGAAAAGCCCCTTCAAGTACTTGCCCGATCCCACCAACATTAATTTCAATTTTTTGTGATTCAATTTCTTTACTATGAGGGTACATTTCTTTTTCATCGGGCACAAATACAACATCTGTCTCGTCAAGAACGGTTGATAACAATGCTAGGTCAGCATCCAGTGTTCTCGGATAGCTTCTATATTGATCAGAGCGCTCAAACTGGGTAGGGTTAACAAAAATTGATACTACAAGGTTTCCAGAATATTTTTTTGCCTGCTGACATAACGATAGATGACCCTGATGCAGATTGCCCATGGTAGGAACAAGCACCACTGATTTTTGTTTATCTCTCCAAGCGCGTAGGAGTGCACAGGACCTTAATACCTCCGCCATGATTAGTACTTAATGTGGCTTTGATCAGGAAAACTACCCTCGCGCACCTCTCGAGCATAGTTACTCAACGCTTGTGAGATCCCTGTAGTGGTGCTAAGATAATTTTTAGAAAAAGAAGGAGCCTTGGCAGATAACCCAATGATATCGTACGTGACTAAAATTTGACCGTCACAATCTTTCCCAGAACCAATTCCAATTACTGGAATTTGCAACGCATTAGTGATATCTAGTGCAAGTTTTGCTGGTACACATTCTAATAAAATCATACAAGCGCCAACCATCTCTAAATGTTTAGCGTATTCAAACAACTGCGCACTACTTTCCGAAGTAACACCCTCGTATTGATAAACCCCTTTTTTAAGAATATGCTGCGGTCGTAATCCAATATGAGCGCAAACCGCAATACCCTGCTCACTTAACGATTGAATAAGCATCGGTTGTATTGAAGCATGCTCTATTTTTAAAATTGTAGCACCTTCAGCCAGAAGAGCATGTGCAGTAATAAAGGTTTGTTCTACATTACGACAGCTAAGAAAGGGTGTGTCAGCCATAACCATTGATTTTTTTGAACCCCGTACCACGCATTTAGTATGATAGACCATCTCTTCAAGAGAAACTGCTATGGTATCCTGATGACCCTGCACAACCATGCCCAAAGAATCACCTACCAACTGAATATCCACATGACTATCAAGTATCTGTGCAAAACTAGCATCATAGCTAGTAGCGCAGACTATTTTTTTCTTGGCTTTTTTAAGCTGATTGATATCGTGAATGGTTAAACGCATAAAAATATTTTACATGACTTTAGGTATAATGATTAACCCATGCAATTTACTGCTACTACCATACCAGAAGTACAACATATAGTGCATAGTGTTAGGAAAGCACAACCAGCCTGGGCCTCTAGTGAAATTGAAACGAGGGTTGCAACATTACAAGCTTTTAAACAAGCAATACAATCAGTAGAATCTGAGCTCTTTGAAGCCATGTGTGAAGATTGTAAGCGTATTGGATTAAGCAAATTAGAATTATTTTTACTCTACCAGAGAATAGATCATTGGTGCGCCAGAGCTCCAATGCTATGTAAACTTCAAGAAACCGGTATATCTCAAGTCCAACCATCGGTAACCTATCAACAGGTCTATCATCCCTATCCAGTCGTTGGTTGCATCAGCCCATGGAATTATCCACTTACGCTTTCTTTCGCTGATGCTATACCAGCACTTCTTGCCGGATGTAGTGTGGTATTAAAACCAAGTGAAATCACTCCTCGTTTCGCCACCCCAATACGCAAAGCAATTCATCAAGTTCCTTCTTTACAGAACATTTTTGCCATTGTGCTAGGCGATGGTGAAGTAGGAAAAGCGCTCATCGATGAAGTAGATTTAATTTGCTTTACCGGAAGTGTAACCACCGGCAGAAAAGTAGCAGTGCAAGCCGCCTCTCGCCTTATTCCAGCAATAGTAGAGTTGGGAGGTAAAGATCCATTACTGGTATGTGAAGATGTTGACATAGAAGTTGCGGCTCGTGTCATTATTAGATCTAGCTGCGCAGGAAGTGGTCAAGCCTGCCAATCTATTGAACGAGTCTATATTCACCATTCAATTTTCCAGAAGGTATTAGAAGAAATAAAAAAGCAAATCCAAGATATCACCTCTACCGCAACTGATCCACAGAACGGCACCCAAACTCCATTTATTCATCATCCTCAAGCGACTATTGTAAAAGAGCAGATTGATGAAGCTATTGGACAAGGAGCTATTCCATATAGCGTAGGTGAATGGCAAGAATCTAAAGGCTACCATTGGTGCCCTATCACCATCCTTACTAATGTAAACCATTCCATGCGAATTATGCAAGAAGAAACCTTCGGTCCGGTAATTCCACTCATGCCTTTTAAGAGCGACGAGGAAGCAATCGCCTTGGCTAACGATTCGGAGTTTGGCCTCTCAGCTGCTGTGCTTTGCAACGATCAAGCACGAGCTATAGCTATTGCAAAACAAATTAAAGCCGGTGCGATAAGCATTCATGATGCTGGATTAACCACTACACTCTATGATGTAGAAAAAAATTCTTTTGCTCAGTCAGGATTAGGGGCGTCACGCATGGGGGATGTCGGGCTAACGAGATTCTTTCGCAAACAAGCCTTGCTCTTTCAAACCAAACCACCTATACCTCTGACGATGTTTAAAAACCAATAGGGTTTGGGCTAATGATTCTAGTGGTTGATAGTTTTAACGGTGCGTCACCGTCAATTAATTGATTTGGTAACAATTCACAGAAAGGATAATAGACAAAATCTCGTTTAACTATACCTGGATGAGGTAAGGTTAACTCTACGCTGGTACTTTGATAATGCTCCATCCAAAGCAAATCGCAGTCAATAACGCGAGGATAGTATGATTGTATTGTTCTGGCTGGTGTCCTACCTAGCCTTCGCTCAATCGCCTGCAAAGACTGTAAGAGGCATGGTGCCTCTAATACACTATCGCCAATGACTACAATATTAAGATACTCGGGCTGGGGGAGATAACACTCGCTTGGAAAACTTTGATACAACGAGGAATGAGTAATGAGCTTAAATGCATGATCCTGGCGAAGTATGGTCAATGCTTTAATGATTTGTACCAGAGGGTAATGCCAATTACTTCCCAGGCCGATTGCACACTTCACTATTAACCAACTAGGTGTTGATATAGATCTGAGTAATGGCTTTGGTAAAACAATCTATCCACTTCTCCCCATTTATCATAACGAAAACTAGGTAATTGAATAAATTTCTTTGGAATTTTATAACAAGTAATTTTTCCATACATTACCCCTCGGAGTAAATCAGAATTAAAAGTTTCTAATTCTGAGGAAAATATCACTAACGCAATTGGAACAGCGCCATGGTGCGGATGGGGTACCATAATTACTATGCAATTAACAATGGAAGGCATCAACATAATGTAGTTTTCTAAATCAATTTCACTAATGCGTAATTGATGTAGTTCGGGCAAATTTTGTAAACTACCATAACAATGCAGTGTGGTGCCAATTACAGTAGCGATAATGCCTGATGCTGTTTCTTTTTTTGTGTCTTTATCAACCATGATTAGCTCACCAATGGTTCTACTATGGGGACTCCACTCATCTCGAACGGGAGGATTATCAATAGGATTAAATTTAAATTCATACTCGGAGAGGACTTTAGTAAAAGTCAGCAAGGAAGGTTTATCATCATGTAACGTTGTGGTTGCAATAAAGCCGAAGTTACTTTTACCAAAAGAAATAAATATTTTTGTTTTAAATTCACGATAGAATCTCATCTGATAGCTTAAAGCGAGTCGACCGCAAACACATATAAATGTTTCAGGAATTCTTTCTATTTTTAAGTTTTGGATTAATTCGTCTTCAATCAGCTCAGTGATGTGCAGTGCGTTATCCAGATACAGGTCGGCATGGGTTATCTGTTTAATTTTATCACGATAAGAAAAATCAGTAGAAATAATTGCAGTTGCGCCAGTTAAACAAAAACCATGAAAAAGCACAAACAATCCGACCCGAGAATTCCAATCCATCGTATGAAATATTCTAGTTAATGGATTGATATTATAAAATTCACACACTCGCCCAGCGTTGGCAATCAACTGCTCAATCTCAGCCTCAAACATAAATACTTCTGAATCATTTGATTTATTAGAAATAAACTGTATGCTCGAGGATCGTTCAATGTGGTCAGAAAAATCTAAAGGAGAAAATGGTTCAAGCATCCCCCAATAGTTGGCAGTATCTAACCACTCAATCGTAGTTCCAGTGGCCTGTTTAACAACTCGCTCACCCAGTACTCGATTGATTTTCAGACTATCATGGATAACGACATTAGGTTTGTAAGTTTTTAAACAAGCATCTAGCCCATGCACACCATGGGATAAGCTACCAATCATAACCTTTGCACCGAGCAGATCACATGCGAGTATTAATGAAGTCATAGATACTGGGCTCTCACATTGTAGCAACACCTTACTCGTCGTCGCCACTCCCTTTTCTTGCAAAAAGCGAGCTAAGCGAACAACACGGTATTGTAATTTACTATAGGTGATATGCTCTTTTCCATCAATAAAAAAAGCATCGTTTTCTGGAAATTGCTCTACAAGAACACTAAATCTAGACCACAGACAGGTCGGCATATTTATGTATGTGCATAAACTTAATGTTTATGAGGAAGCTGTCCATGAAAATGAAGATGACCTTGACGAACCATGGTATCCTCAAAATCGCTTGGTCCATGTGGATGATTATGCCCATAACTAACTATCCATTTATATAACAAGGGATCTCGTTTCATAACTCGAGCCGCAGATCGTTCTCGGTTTTCTTTTGGAGTACTCCAAGGATTATAATGAAAATGATTAAATAATTTGGAATCTACCCTACCCAATGCTATACAACCCAACTCACTAGCAAACGCTCCATGATTAATATAAGCAGGTCTCCAGAAATATCCTCCAGTCGGCACATCACCAAACTGCATCATCCATGAAGTACCCCATAGATGATATGACTCTTCAGCACAATCATGGTAAGAGATATTATCCTGCCAGAAGTGCGGTGTCATACAATACAAAAATGTCATGGCTAATGATTCAGGATTATAATTCAACAACTTAATCATACAACCAGAAGCAACGGAAGGCTTGGCAATATTCCCAGCAGCCCAAGGTATATCATTATAACTATCAACATCGTGATAACGAGACACAGCACATAGCGCGTGGTGCTCACTACTTGCCTCAAAACTAGGAATACCAGTATTATACATATACAACAACAAGCAACCCGATTGAGTGCTTATCGCAGGCATAGCGTACCCAGCAGGCACGAAGAAATAATGGCCACGACCAACCGTACGACCACCAACAACCATCGAACCTTCAACAACCATAATCTCAAGTTCGCTATAGCTCAAACCAGGTGGCTGACGATAGCCGCCAGGCATCATAACAGTCAGCGAACAAGCGCCTGTTTCAGGATCTAAACTTAGAGTTTTGTACTTCAAACCACGACCAAAACCAGCCAATGTCATATTCCTAAACGGAATATCACGATCACAAAACGGCTCAATATGCGGACGGGTCATTTACCAAACCACCTTATCTTTTCGCTTTGGCTTCACAGGAATATCAGTAGGCTTAATCTTAACTCGCACATCACCATCAGCATTAAAGCCACGCACCTGTATCCTTTCTAAAAATTCACTGTACCACTTATCACGAACAACACTCAACGCATCCATAGACTTTACAATTCGCTTATACAAAGCAACCTGCACTGCAATCTCTCGTTTCAGCCACTTTGCGCCATCTTTACTAACTTTATGAGGTATCTTAGTTCCGTACATATCAATATTATATTATACTAGATTATATTATACTAGATTACATTATTTTTCCTACCAACCCTGTATTAGCGTGCAAAACAGCAAAAAACAAGCACTTAAAAGCACCAACCTTCCCCATCAACTATACCAAATTACCTTAAACATTTAGTACTTCAACCATCATAGTAAGGGTGAATAGCCTCAAACTCATATAAATAACTGCCACTTTAACAAGCACATCCCACTCACAAAACAATACTCTATTAGCTGATCAAATACAAATAGAAGGTCAATGGAGCATACTATCATAACTTTGATATTTAACATCCCCTCTATTAGAACATTACAATGCACTAATAGCTGAACTAATAACTAAATAAATGGGGGAAGATCAGTTGTTATTTAAAATATAATTGGGTAATAATTTTTTAAAACTTTTACCCATAAATTTTCTACAGCCTTTCACTGTCATGATTACTGAATTACTATTTACATTTGAATAAAATAACAAATGTTTATCAACAATTGTCTTTTCAGAAACTCTATCTTCTACATCCTTATCATCATTCTTTTTTATTTCTTCAGCTATATTACGAATATCAAATAAAGTATGGATAGACTTTTTAAGTATGTCATCTATTTTTACATTTTGCTTAAATAATAATTCTAAATCCAATCTATTGGTAATCTGAATAATTATAATATTATCTAAAGTCTTAAGAAAATTAGAATATTTACTGAAGTCTATTAACAACTTTTTTATATTAATTTCGGTGCCTTTTTTAATTTCAATAGCATGTTTAGAAATAATATCATTTACATCTATACTTTTATTATTTTTGGTATTATAAATATCATTTGTTTGTTCTTTTAATTTTGAAGTATCTATGTAGTATTTTTTTTGCGGTACATTATTAGATTTTTTAGAGATTTGAATTACTTTTGAGTTATCCCAACCTTTTCTATAGGTAATGTATGCTCCATCTTTAGAATTAATCGGTATAGATAATTTTTGTTTATATGACCTATGATTTAATTCAATTCTAGGCTTTTGGAAAATTTCTTTTAGTATTTCAATGTCTCGATTTTTACCCTTTAAATCATCTGCAAAGAGATCTGGGTTTGCACTTTTAATCAAATTATCATAAATCTTAAGTAATATTTTTTCAACATTAGGATCGTTGGTCGATTCCTTAATATGTTCTTTGGATAATTTCTTTTTATTAAAATTACCTTTTTCATCATAGAAAATATTGTATAAAGATTCTCGCGTTGTTTTATAGGTTAATTCGTTTGAAACAACCTTATAATAAACGACATCTTCATCCTTATCAGACTCTTTATTTAGATAAATATTATTATCTTTATAAAACTCCAAGAATTTTGCACGATCAATATTTAACCAGAATAGTTTTTGGTTAGAAGTACTAAAATAGTTTTGCAGTTTATTTTCTACGGCTATCAACTCAATATCACTAAGTTTTTTAGACATTAGTTCATCACTAATTCCACAGTTTCGTAACTTGGTAACAGAATCTTCAGATAGTAAGTATAAATATTTTAATATTAATTTTTTATTTTTTACCGAAAGATCGCTTATGGTTTTTTCATTAAAACCGTAAGATAAAATAATTTCTGATTCTTTCTTTTGTTTTTTGCATCCTAACCATAATGGATAAATTCGAAGTGCATAAAAATTGTCTTCGTATAATTTTCTATGCGATACGTTTATGGTATCCCTTGTGCTTCTTTCTATTGGAATTACACTATGATCTGATTCATTTACTTTAATTAATGAATAAATACTATGTAGTAGTTGTTTTGTGTCTTGAATATTTTTATTGCTTTTACTTGTCAATAAAGAAAGTAGTACATTAGCTAATTTCCATGATTGCTGGATTGGTACTAAGTTTTCAATCTTGTTTGAATCAGAATAACTATCAAAAATATTCAGCATACCAGTAGTAAAAATGAGCATAGCATCAATACAATGCGAATAGGGTGGCTGCTTTTCTTGTTTTTGCTCTTCCTTAGATAGTGTTTTTCTATAATAAGAGACCTCTAATGCAGGAATTCTTTGAAAGTAAAAATCTAAATTAAACTCCCCATTGTTTCTTTGAATAAGCTCATCCCTCAACAGCTTACAAAAGTAACCCTGGGTACCATTTACTTTAGTTTTATTATGTGTCATTAGGACTTCTTCAATAACTCGTTTTCTCATAGGATGATTTTCTGGGAGGAATAATGAATGTCTTAAAATATGTTGATCAGTACTATTTAAATTTGCAAAATTACTATAGTCTTTTAATATTTTTGGGATATTCGCAATAATTTTATTACTTATTTCATCTGTGTCTTTACAATCAGGAAAAACCACTTTAAGGTAATTAGTGTTCAAATTGCTTAATTTATATAACCTATCTTCTTTATCTCTATTACCTTCTTGTGAGACATAAATTAAATTAGCATCGGAATTAAACACTTGTTTAAAATATTTTGTCGTATAACTTCTGGGTAATATATGATCTAACTCACCCATATTATTGATCTTTTTGCCAGTGTATGGACAGATATCAATATTTGTGTCCTTGATTCTATCTTCAAGCGAATATATTTTACTTTTCTTGACTTTTTTACTATTTTTACCTTTATATATAGATAAATTAACTTCAAAATCAAATTTATTTTCTTCTATAAAAACAGGAATATTTACAGTTGCGCCTTTTTCTAAATTGTAAGATTTGATTTGTTGCCATTTTGAATTTGCAATAATTCTAGCTAGATGACCTAGATATTTTTCTACAACTCCATCAATAATCCTTACTGAGGATGCGCTTAACCTATGTGTAATTCTTTTCTCAGTATTATTTATTTTAGTTAGTCTAATTAAATTATCTTCTACACAATATCTGCAAATTGTAGAATACCCCTTCCTATCATCTAAAAAAGAAAAGAGTTGTGCATGGGTATAAATATTATTAATTTTAGTTCTATCTATCAAGTGTTTATTAATTTGAAAGGTAGTATTTGCTACATTAATAATTTCGTCTGTTGCAATTTCAATGTTATCAGAAATATTTTTTAATGGTTTGTCTTCTTTATCAATAGTATCTTCTTTATTTTTTATCTCTTTCAGTTTTTCATTTAGTATATTTTTATAATCTTTCTGAGCTTTAGCACATTTTTCTAAATGTGAATATACACTACTTCTTGATATTTTTTTACTTTTTAATCCATCTATTAATTTATTTTGGAGTTCATTAATTTTATTTTTATCATTTATTAAATCTTCTTTTATATCAGATTTTAGAATTAATAAAATGTTACAGATACTCTCTATAAAGGTATTGTTTTTGGAAGGAGTTTTGCCTTCACACTCTAATAGTATGGAATTTTGTTTGAAATAATTTTTTATGTATTTTGGGAAATTCTTTTGAATATTAGGATCTGGATTTTCATTTTTATTCACAGTATATTTAAGCTGGTTGACTTTAGTATTTTTAGAATTATCAATAGCCCAATAATATTGATAAATAAAATCACTGAATCCTATTTTAATTTCATTATTATTTGAATTTTGTTCTATATGTGAAAGTAAATATTCAACAGCATCCTTTTTCTTTCCTTTGTGTAGAGTTCTAATACTATCAAGTACAAATGCAAGTTTTCTTGATTTCGTATCCTTAATTATTTTATTTAAATAGGTGTTAATTGAATGCGTTTTGGATTGCGTTCTTTTTAGATAATTATCATAACTGGAAAGGGTATTATTAATTTCCACAGATAGCGATAAATCCATTTTTGAATCTAGATTAGCTGCAAATTTCTTAGTGGTGAGTATCTCATACCACTCATTAAAATACTTGAATTGTTTTTTGTTACTAAAATAATCGAGATTAATTAATAAACTTTGACAATTTGGTATATTTCTATTGTTTTGGTCTTCATAGGGAGGGATAGTATCGGTTGGGGTAGTGTTTTTTAAAAAAGTAATTGTTCTTGATCCATGGGTTAATATTAGCGAATGAAAATTACTTAATATATCCTTGCGTATTTTTAATTTATCTGCTCCATCTTTTTGAGCATCAACATGCCAAGAACGGATATACCTTATAAATATTTTATCTAATCTTTCAGGCTCCCACTTATCACCAGTCTGATGCTCTTTATTATTAAAAAACTTTCTAAATAATCTCAACTGAAAGTTTGAAATATTAAATAATAAATTTTGAAACTCAATCTTTCTGTTGTCACCTATTTTTTCTCTCAATTGACGAATACATTTCCCAATCGATGTGTCGTTATTAGCAGACTCATAGTCTTTTCTGCAATTTTCAAAATAATCTTTTCTATGATAATTGCCAGTTTCATTAATAATTTCAAATAAATAATAAAGTACCCATTTGTAATAATGATTAAGTCGTTCGTTTGTATTATTAATATCATCTGGTATACTTTCTTCAGAAATACTGTAATCAGGATCCCCATTTTCGTCGTTTGGGAGTTTAGGCTCAGAGTCATTAAATCTCAATATTCCAAATCTTGTAGTAAATTCTTCAGTTATTTTTTTCTTTTTATCAGCAATTAATTTTTTTCTTTTTTTATCTTCATTTATTTTATCTAGCCCAGCTATCTCCTTTCTTAACTCTTTCTTAAATTCATCAATAGGTACTCTTAGTAATTTCTGGAGTTCAGAGTACTCATTTGGAGAATTAGTTCTATACTTTACAAATTCTAATAAATTTAAATCTTTTTCATTCAGATCACTAACTATTGCTCTTATGAGCCGAGCTATTTCCTTACCATTACTGTACTCATTTTTTTCTAATGCTGATAACATTTTTTCAACAAAATGAGAAGGTAGCTTTCCAAGAAGTTTATTGTCTTCATCATCTAATTTTTCTAATGCAGAAGCAAAAGAAAAGCCACGGCGATTAAGAAAATAACTAATGGCAATTTTAATATTTTCATTTATTTTATTATCATCCTCAAATAACTCAGGGTACTCCTGCCGTGCAATCAAAATAAAAAATCTTTTTGCTAATTTACTTCTGATATTTGCTCTCTTTTGATGTCTTCTGGCAGTCCTATCCTTCATTAGCAAGCTAAAGGTTTTTTTGTCCATAATAAATGTTCTAATTGAACTAAATTTTTTTAGATCTTCTTTATTTAGGTTATCTAAATCAGGGTAATGAGCAAAATAAACACCAGTGTTTTTTGCGCCTAGGTCAATCGCAATTGGTGATAGAACTTGGTTATTATTCATAGAATTATTGTATTATATCAATAATTGAATTTAATATATATAAATTTTTTTAACAAATTTAAGTCACTCTGGAAATAGAAATAATCAAAAACTTAGGACAAAACAACATAAATATACACCTTGAAACACATAGTAATAGTTAAATTTGGCAGTTTTATAGGGGTTAAATCTCAGCGACTAAGGGTTGTTGTTAAAGATAAAGATGGTGAGAGTGAAACACAATACCCATTAAATAGATTAAAAACTATTAATATTGCCAAAAGAGGGGTTTCAATTTCAAGCGACCTTATTTGCGCGCTTTCAAGCAGAGGTATAAAATTATTCATCAGTGATTACAAAGGCCCAGTATCAACTTTAAATTCAATTAATAATCACGGTAATGTAATGCTTAAAATAAAACAAGCTACTATACCATATTCACTAAGACTGTCACTTGCAAAACAGTTTATGTTTGGGAAAATTAAAAACCAAAGAGCGACGCTTTTATATCTCAATAAAAATGATAAAAACCAACAAGTTAACTACGCATGCGATGAAATAAAACAAATTCTTAGTTTAGTAGAAAATACATTTACATTGGAAGAATTGATGGGCGTAGAAGGTTCGGCAGCAAATATTTATTTTTCTACATTAAAAAATAATGGGCTATTTCCATCATCTTTCATTTTACGTGAAGGAAGAGGCGCAACTGAAATAACCAACTCGATGTTAAATTTTGGTTATGCTATTTTGAGCACCTATGCTATGAATGCGATATTAAATTGTGGTTTAGAGCCCTATATTGGTATTTTTCATTCTCAGAGATATGGAAGACTGTCGTTAGTTCAAGACATAATTGAGGAATATAGATCATGGGTAGTTGACAGAGTGGTTTCTAAACTAAAACATACAGCGAGCGATTCAAACGAGCTGAGTACTGAAATAAAACAAGCATTAATTTCCAATATTCAACACACTTTTCAAACCAAGTATCTTTATAAAAACAAAAAAATAGCCCTAGAGCATATATTACAGAGGCAGCTCTATAAACTCTCTGGTGCGATTGTAAATAACACTCAATATAAACCATACCTATTCAAATGGTAAAACTATGAATGTAAGAACACAATACATAATTGCTTACGATGTTCAAGATAATAAAAAAAGGGAGGAGATCGTTTCTCTACTATTTGATTATGGTCTGTTTAGAATTCAGAAATCAGTTTTTTGGGGATATTTAAGCACTGCAGAGTTAAATAGCATCTCTTTCCAAGCTAAAGCAGTGATAGGCGCACATGACGAGGACTATTTCCTAGCTACAAGAGTAATGATTAATAAAAAAGACAAAAAATCAATTCTCATAAACTATGACAATTACAATTTTAATGACTGGGAAGAAAGTGGCACAATCTAATGTAAGTGTTCCTATTCATTACTTAAGGCAACATATATTTTGCCCTAGAATACCGTACTATGAGTTGCTTTTAGAATTAAAACCCACTAAACCAATTTGGACAAAACAAGGATTGACTTATGAAAAAATACAGCAACACTTATTTAAACGAAGAAGTTTAAGCAGATTTAATCTGCTTACCGGTAAGTTGCATTTTAAGGTCCCTCTTCAGGATGACGAACTACAATTACACGGTATTATGGATGGGGTAATTGAAACAAATGATGAAATATTTCCCGTAGATTTCAAGTTATACAACATAAAAAAGGGAGATATAGCCCAACTAACAGCATACTCAATGTTGGCTTCAAAACATTTTAATAAAAAATGTAACAGCTTTTTTATTATTACTGGTAATAGTCATAAACCATATCACCATGTAATTCAAGAAAAAGAAAAACTTTTGGTAAAACAAATTACCTTAAAGATAATTGCAAACTTAAGAAACGGCTTAAAACCGAATTCCTCAGCTACGCAAAATCAATGCTCTCAATGCGAGTACTTAAACTATTGCAATGACAGATAAAAAACTATATTCCATGTATTTACAGAGGGAATTTCACCATTGGTGCTTTTAGATGATTACAAGGCATCATGTGTGTGATAATTTATTATACTATATCTTCTCAAGAAACTATGATTTTCATACAACACAACTACTTGAGAAAATAACTTTCTTAAAATACCTCAAAATAGCCAATTTTCACAGCATAATTTGAGGGGTATCAATAGTGTATCACACACACCAGCCATTGAAACGTAAAGATAAAAAATTTCTGCATATCCTCTTTAAGGTATCAATAGTGTATCACACACACCAGCCATTGAAACTTGGTGAGTTCAACACCATTTCTAAAGAGATGATAAGTATCAATAGTGTATCACACACACCAGCCATTGAAACTACACTAAAGAAGTAGATTTCAAAGATAAGTTATGTATCAATAGTGTATCACACACACCAGCCATTGAAACGGACTAGTGGAATCGGATACAACAAAACTAAGATAGGTATCAATAGTGTATCACACACACCAGCCATTGAAACAGTGAAATCACACAAGCAGATCCTAGTCTCACTGCGTATCAATAGTGTATCACACACACCAGCCATTGAAACCTGCATTTATTTCTGCGTCAAGCGGAACAATAAAATGTATCAATAGTGTATCACACACACCAGCCATTGAAACATAAAACGTACATATTCTGACTTTGCTACTTATGTATCAATAGTGTATCACACACACCAGCCATTGAAACGATGAACGACGACCACAAGATGAATCAGTAGCATGAGTATCAATAGTGTATCACACACACCAGCCATTGAAACAGATACTTCTTTTCTTCTTTAGTTTTATAAACGATAGTATCAATAGTGTATCACACACACCAGCCATTGAAACTTCGCAGGAAGTGGGGCTTATGCAGTGTGGCATTCGGTATCAATAGTGTATCACACACACCAGCCATTGAAACTTGCCCATAACTCCTACTGTATTTACAGGATTGACTGTATCAATAGTGTATCACACACACCAGCCATTGAAACCATTTAGTGCATCAAACTACTCAAGTATCTGAAAGTGTATCAATAGTGTATCACACACACCAGCCATTGAAACTCTCTAAAAAGGTGTTCGTTTCCGTTTTTGTCTCTAGTATCAATAGTGTATCACACACACCAGCCATTGAAACCATATAATGGTCGTACTGAAGTAGTTAAAATACTGTATCAATAGTGTATCACACACACCAGCCATTGAAACACCTTTTCTAATATAAAATTATGTATCATGGTCTCAGTATCAATAGTGTATCACACACACCAGCCATTGAAACCACAATAAAAAGCATTTGAGTACTCTTTTTCGTTGGTATCAATAGTGTATCACACACACCAGCCATTGAAACTGTTTTTCATAAAAACGTAATAGCGTACCAGCGTTAGTATCAATAGTGTATCACACACACCAGCCATTGAAACTTTTTCTGATGCCTCCATAAAAACTTGATGTTCGGTATCAATAGTGTATCACACACACCAGCCATTGAAACAGTTGCTTGTTTGCGAAAGATATTTTCTAGTTGCGTATCAATAGTGTATCACACACACCAGCCATTGAAACCATCAGACTGCAAAAAGAAATCTTGATAAATGGGTGTATCAATAGTGTATCACACACACCAGCCATTGAAACAAGGGCTGGTTGCAAAATCGGTATATTCTTATATGGTATCAATAGTGTATCACACACACCAGCCATTGAAACTATTACCAATTGTTTGTTTTCATTCATATAACTGTGTATCAATAGTGTATCACACACACCAGCCATTGAAACAGTACGAACTATAGTGTAATAATGCGAGGAAAAAGTATCAATAGTGTATCACACACACCAGCCATTGAAACCTAATAGTTTCAATATTAGAAAATGTAATCGTTGGTATCAATAGTGTATCACACACACCAGCCATTGAAACCGTACCTGATTTGCATCGTCGTCATCATACACATGGTATCAATAGTGTATCACACACACCAGCCATTGAAACACGCAAACAATTCGTTTGGAACTGGGCTTATTTAGTATCAATAGTGTATCACACACACCAGCCATTGAAACTGTGTAAAAATACTTGGATAAAGCTTTTCTAACTTCGTATCAATAGTGTATCACACACACCAGCCATTGAAACGGTATTACATGGCGTAAGAATAAATCAGTTTCATTGTATCAATAGTGTATCACACACACCAGCCATTGAAACCACTATCAACAACAAAACAATAGATGTCTACCACGTATCAATAGTGTATCACACACACCAGCCATTGAAACGTATTAGAAGCAATCAAAACAAAAATTGAAACCACGTATCAATAGTGTATCACACACACCAGCCATTGAAACAGCTAATGCAATAATGCAAAAGTACGATATAGCAAGTATCAATAGTGTATCACACACACCAGCCATTGAAACTTTGTAGCTAATTTTATTATTGCTTACTTCGCCTGTATCAATAGTGTATCACACACACCAGCCATTGAAACTTCAAGTATCTAGGTATATCTTCAGAAGAAATCTTAGTATCAATTGATACATTGGTTGGTGTTTAATATGTATGCAACATTAACTCTTAATTACACCCACAACCACCACCACTAAATCCCCTGCCCCCACTTGACCCTTCTTTTGAGAAGTAGATATGGTCATCTGTTGAGTCATGTACTGCTCGGTATTTGGGGTTCATGTTTGGTCTGGCAAGGATGGATCGTTCAGATGGTTGTGTGATTGGGGTACATGCTGCTATTACAAGTGCTATGGTGAGCATTGCTAGTAGATTGTGTATGGTGTGTTTCAATTGGTTTTTATGAGTTGTCTTGCGGTGAAAAAAGTGATGGCAGAGACGATAGCTGTTAGTATGGTTCCCCAAAGCATATCAACAATTGATAGGTGAAGTGGCCAGTCCTTGAGGATGGCAAGGTTGGTGAGGTCTAGGGTGGAATAGGTGACTAGTCCAAAAAAAGCCCCGCAGGAAATAGCGTGTCTAGGGCAATTGATCTGGAGTGATGGTTGTATTACGAAGATGATGAGCCCTAGGTTGTAAATAATGTAAAAGGAAACTGCTGCTATGAGGTTAAACTCTTGTTTTAGCAGGTGTCCTGCTTGATTAAAGTAAAAATCTTTAGCTAACACTCCTAGCCAGAGATAGTCTATTGTTATAAATATGGGTAATGCGATTAAAAATGGCTTGATTATTTTCATAAATATATGTTAATTTTCATAAATACATTGTACTATAATATTTTTATAATTATCATGGAGAAATAATATGACTCAGATTAAATTAAATAAAAATACAATGGCAATATGGTTATACACATTAAGTTTATCGCTTCTGTGTTCTGTCGCGATTGCAAACGATGACCTGGAAGAAGAATTTATTGAAGGTAAGCCTGATTGGATGTCTTCAAGCAAACTTCCAGTTAGTGAAAATAAATTATATTATGCATGCAGTGAAGATATTGACACCGATGAAGGCGAAGAAATAGGTAAGCAAAAAGCAAGATCTACTTGTCAAAATAAATTACGAGAAAAATTATTATCCCAGTACAAAAGTAAATATACTTCTTCATTTAGTAGCGATGATCTAGAGCAGTTTGTCTATCCTGCAGTACAGTTTGAAAAGTATGTGGTAGGTAATGATGGGGATGACTACTTTGTTTTAGCGAGTGTTGACGCAACAGTGGTAAAAAATAATGTAATTGATACGGTAGTTACTACTTTTGAAAGAATTTCAAAATATAAGGATGATCAAAATACATGTTTTTCAAACGCACTCCTGTGTCTAGCAGATTACCTAAGAGTTATCAAATATGATAAGGATTTATTAAGTGATCACAAAAAGCTCTATGAGCAACTTGTCAAAAACTCCACTACTACCTTGACAGACGCAGCCAGTCTCTACCCTCTTAAAAATCAGGCTAATAAGGAACTCAAAAATATTAAAGGGCAAGTAAAAATAGTAATATTTTTGAATGATGTTGGATCAGGTACGGGTAATTGGTACTCCTTTGATGTAAGCCAATCAGTTAATCAACTTAAGAAAAGTTTTGATGAAAAAATTGCAAATGTACTGAGTGGGAATGGCTACAAGAATATCACCTATGTGAGTGAATTGCCTAAAGGTAAAAGCCCAGACACTATCTATATGCAGATTGACCACAAGAGTAAAATTAGTTATGCGGTATATACTTGGGAATATAGAATGAATTATCAGTTAAAGGCAGTCCTTGGTAAAAACATCATTACAAAAAGAGATTATCACACAGACACCTTTAATGTAAGCTGGGCAAATGCCGCAGTGCCGATTATTGAAAAAGTTTCTAAGGTTGTTTTAGATCTCGTTGAGCTTAATTTAGTTTCTTACCACTAACCTATCATCAAAGCCAAGCGTTGCTACCCATGTCAAAGCTTGGCTTTTTTGCAAACTTTTTTTGTAATTAGATCCTGAATGGTGGCGTCAGGATAGCCGATTTCTTGTAGAATTTCTTCTGTATGTTCTCCGAGATGCGGGGGGAGCTTATCAATCTGCGATGGAGTGTGCGAAAAGTTTGCTGGTGGTTTGGCAAATCGTAATGAACCTTCGCTTTGGTGTTGTTTGGTAATCCAGTAGTTGCTCTGGGTGAGATGAGGATCACTGAATAGATCCTGGAATGTGTTAACGATCATGTGGGGAATATTAGTTGGCTTAAATGCATCTAGCCAGTCTTGAGTAGTTTTGGTTTTAATAATATCTTCTATATGCTTGCAAGTTTCATCAATGTTATCTACTCTTGCTTTCATGGTGTTGAACTTAGGATTGGTGGTTAAATCTTCACGGTTGGCTATGTCGCAGAAGAGTCCCCAGTGATTGTCCCAATAGGGAAGCACCGCTAGATAACCATCTTTAGTTTTATAGGGTTTCCTATTTTTACTTAGAATTCTGGAATACCCTGCTTCGCCGAGTGGGGGATCAAAGCACATACCCCACTGATGTTCAATCATTAGGTAGGAGACCGTGGTTTCAAACATCGGCACTTCTATTTCTTGACCATGTCCATGTCGTTCTCGGTAAAACAGTGCCGCGAGTACTGATTGGGCGACCATAAGCCCTGTGGTTTTATCTGCGATTACGGTGGGAAGATATGCCGGTTGCTGGTCAGGGGTATTCATTGCCATTGCCATTGCGATACCACTGGCAGCCTGGATTGAATCATCAAGCGCACCTTTCTCTCCATAGGGTCCTTGGATACTATATCCATAACTGCCGCAGTAAATGATTTTGTTATTTACTTTTTTGATGTCTTGATAACTAAGGCCAAGTTTTTTCATAGCTTGAGGCCTAAAATTGTGGATGAACACATCACAATGTCTGGCCAGGTCCTCTAGGATTGCTTTTGCTTCTGGATGTTTGAGATCAATGACGATACTTCGTTTATTGCGATTGCAACTCATAAACAGAGCTGACATTGAAGGAGTTTGTTTGTATGCTCCAAGGTATCGGTTGGTATCGCCACTGGGTGGCTCTACTTTAATAATGTCTGCACCCAAATCCCCGAGTAGTTGGCACGCGTAGGGGCCGAGCACTACGGAAGTTAATTCTAATACTTTGATACCTTCTAGAGCTTTAGGCATAGGTAATGCCTTTTTGATCTAGTTTATAAAGCCTGATGGCATTATTTCTAAGAAATTTAAGTTGCACTTCTGGTTTAAGGTTGAGTTGCTCAATCTCTTCTCTGGTTCGGGCAAATCGTAATACAGGAAAGTCAGTGGCAAACAGGGCTTTATCCTTACCAAAACTATTAATGTACCGTGTAACTGAAGGTGGCCAATATTTAGGGCTATGCGCATCAGTGGCAATAAAAATATTTTCATGTTTCCAAGCCATAGCAATCATTTCTTCATGCCATGGTATACCGACATGACTGCCAATAATTTTTAATTCGGGTAGATCACATGCAACCGAATCTAAGCTAATAGGTTTACCGACTGATCTTAGTCTCTGCTCTTTGGCGTAGATGAGAGATTGGCCAACTTGGATTTGAATGGGAATATCAAGCTCTATGCACTTGGAGTAAAAAGGATAATATTTAGCATGGTCTGGAGGTAACTCAAACCAATGCGGATACAGATGTGCGCCGATAAATCCTAGTTTGGTTACTGCGTATTCTAATGCTCGCACTCCTTGCATACCTTGGGTAGGGTCAATGCCACATAACCCAAACAATCTATGAGGATATTTTTTACATGCTTCTGCCACTATTTCTAAAGGCATGTGGTAACTACCAGGGAGCCCTAGTCTTCCAGACTTTGCCGCCACTAAAAAAGCAACTTCAATATTGGCACTATCCATTTCCGAGAGCATGGTTTCTAATGAGATGCCAATATCGTTATGTTTACCTTTCATCTTGTCAATAAAAAAGGTGTTCGTCCAGCTCGGTCTAACCGCTAGTGCTTCTGTAGTCCAAATATTTACAACACAATCTATGGCCTTAATCATTGGATAGTGGCTAATTTTTTAATATATAGTTTATAAGCAATGGCAGCAATAACAGAAAATGGCACTGCATAGAACAGAAATGTAAATGACATTGATACATCTAAAGAGTGGAAAAATGTATCATTAACAAAACCAATCGTCGGTGGGCCCAAAAACAATCCAGTCATACTTATAGTCATAAAATAAAATGCCGAACTTACTCCACGCAAATTAGCTGGAACAATTTGTATCAGTGCGTTAGGGCCTACTGCAGTCATTCCAGCAATTGCGATAGTGCTTAGGGTGAGCACAATAAAACAACCATAGGCATTAGGAATAATGGGTCCAATTACTCCGCTTAGTACCATTACCGTAAATGAGAGGAGTGCCATTCGCATGGGCACTAGGTTGCCGTGTTTTTTCATGAGCCGATCCGAAAGCCATCCAAAAAATATCGTACACAATGGTGCAGTGGCAAGTAAGACTATTCCATTTATTTTGGCATAGTATGCTCTATCCCAACCATGGATTTTTTCAAATAATGCCGGTGACCACGCGTGACCATACGCGATTATGGTCATCATACCAAAGGTAAGATAAAAAGTAATCATCACCGTCCAGTCTTTAGAGAAAAATTGTTTACTGATTTGCCAAAAACTAGTGGATAATGCTTTGTCGTTTGCTTCGGAAATTCGCTTTGGCTCTTTGAGAATTAATAACATTAAAGCAAATACTATTCCCGGCAAGCCTACAATTATAAATGTTAATTGCCAGTAGGTTACCTCGCCAAAGATTGGAATACTGTTATGGCTTTTAGAATATTCTAGAATAGGGCCAAAGATTAAATTTGAAATCCCTGCACCAAAGGAAAGTGCAGCAAAATATATTCCAATCGGAAGTCCTCGTTTTTCTTTTGGAAAACAGTCCGAGATGAGCGAAATCGCCGCTGGAGACAAACATGCCTCACCAACACCAACCACCATTCTGGAGATAAACAAATCTGTGAAGGTTTTCACCATACCACAAGCAATGGTCGCGGCACTCCAAATCATCATGCCTATAGAAATTAAGGTTAACCGCCGCATTTTATCTGCCAATATTCCTAATGGAATACCTGCGGTAGCGTAGAAAATTCCAAACGCAGGACCCATGAGCAATCCCATCTGAGTATCAGTTAAAAACAAGTCGGCTTTAATCGCAGTATTAAGTAAATAAATCACATAGCGATCGGTATAAGAAAGGATATATGAAAATGTTAGGCATGTAACAAGAAACCATCCATACCAAATATTTGGATATTTTTGTAATTGAATATTCATTAAGCGATTACCCCCTGTTGTTTTAATTGAGTTATTTCCTGAGTAGTGTAACCTAACGACGCGCATACCGAATCACTATCTTCACCAATGGTAGGGACTTGATGATGTATTCCAGAACGCATACCATTTACTTCTATCGGTAGTGCTGGAAGTTGAATAGCTTTACCTTTGTTATTGCCGTCTGAGAGTGTAATTGGCACAAGACCAGCTTGGAGCAGATGTTGATCTTGTAATAATTGATTCGGTTGTAAGATTGGGGCAAAGGGCACTCCACAGGTATCAAGTTTTTTTAAAAGATCATTTTTATCCATACGTAAAAATGTTTGTCGCACGATTGGGAGAATTGTATCTCGTTTTTCTACTCGCTGATTATTCTGAGCAAGGGATGGATCGTTTAGTAATTCAAGCAAATTGAATTCTTGACAAAATATTTTCCATTGCGTATCACTCACTACCGCAACAAAAAGTTTTGTACCATCGGCTAAATCAAATAAATCATAAATGCTCCATGCTGATTGGCGCACTGACATTGGTTGCAATGGTTTTTCGCTTGAGGCATATTGGGCAATATGTTGCCCAACCAGAAAAGCCGCTGTCTCAAATAAAGAACTTTGTACCAGCCCTCCTAGGTTGGTTTTTTTTCTTTGCTCGAGCATGGCTAAGATGCCTATAACTCCAAACAACGCACCAGTTATATCTACGACTGAAGTACCTGCCCTCATTGGTCGCTCGGGCAGTCCAGTCATATACGCTAAGCCAGAAAACATTTGCACCACTTCATCAAGCGCAGTTCGGTTCTGATATGCTCCACTAAGAAATCCTTTTAAACTTAAATAAATCAGGCTTGGATGTTTTTTATGTAATGAGTCAAAATCAAGCTCATACTTGTTAAGCGCCTGAGGTCTGAAATTTTCAATAAAAACATCACTGGATTTAATTAGAGATTTTAGTAGCGTTAATCCTTCTGGTTTATTTACATCAATGGCAAGGCTTTGTTTATTGCGATTATACATGGGAAAATAACCTGCTCCAGATCCAGCCAGCCTTCTAGTATTATCCCCTTTGATAGGTTCTACTTTTATCACCCTCGCGCCGAGGTCGGCAAGCACTACTCCACAGCATGGTCCCATTACCATATGGCTATATTCAACCACGGTAATTCCACGTAATAGTGAAAATGTATTATTCTGATTCATATTAAAATGATATATCATTATACCTATATAATATGAAATCTGATTCAGTAATTATTAGTGAAGTCGGTCCTCGCGACGGGCTTCAAAACGCATCTACGATAATGCCTCTTGAAGGTAAAGTAGCTTGGATAGAGGCATTAGTACAATCGGGATTCGTTGATATTGAAGTTGGCTCGTTTGTCTCACCAACGTTATTACCTCAACTTGCTGATACTGGATTGCTACTAGAGCAATTGCGCAAAAAAACCTGCGCGGCAAAACTTGCTGTCTTGGTGCCTAATCTTAAAGGTGCCACCCTTGCCTTAGCAAAGCAACCAGACAAAATTTCAATTCCCTTTTCCTGTTCACAAACCCATAGCATTAAAAATGTAAACCGAACCCATGAGCAGATGTTTAGCGAGATTGTCGCGATCAAAAATTTATTAGACTCACTTCCAGATCCGAAGCCAAGCTTTGAGGTGGGATTATCTACTGCTTTTGGTTGCACTATTGAAGGTGACATATCCCAAAGCGCGGTATTGGACATCGCGACAAAACTAATTTCATTAGGCATCCACGATATGAGCGTAGCAGATACCACCGGCTATGCCAATCCCAATCAAGTTCGCGAGATGATGAAAAGTCTGCGCTACTATATTGGGGCACATGCTGCGAGCAGCATCCATCTTCACAATACTAGGGGGCTTGGCTTAGCCAATGCGCTTGCAGCATATGAAGTTGGGGTAACCGTTTTTGACAGCTCTTGTGGTGGACTAGGGGGCTGTCCCTTTGCTCCCGGAGCTTCAGGCAATATTGTCACCGAGGATTTGGTCTTTATGTTTGAATCAATGGGAGTAGCAACAGGAATTGATATCACAAAACTCCTCTCACTTCGTGCGATTCTTAAAAAATATCTTCCGATGGAACCCTTGTACGGATTTTTAGCAGACGCAGGGTTGCCAAAAAAATAATTAACCCACTTCAATAATTAATTTGCCAAAGTTCTCACCTTTAAATTGTGTGATCATGGCATCAATAGCAGAGGAAATTCCTTTTAGTTTGGTTTCTTTGTATTTAATTTTTCCAGCATGGTACTCTGGTAGTACCGCTTGATAAAATTCTGGATAGTGCATAACATGATCATAGATTATCATGCCCTTTATAGATGCTCTGCTCCCGATCAAGGCACCAATATTGTGAAGTGCGATAGGTTTTGAAATATTATATTGCTGTGCTAATCCACAGAGTAACACTTGCGCACCCACAGCAAGATTTTCCATTACTGCGTTGAGCACCGACCCTCCCACATTATCAAAATAAATCGAGATACCTTGCTGTGCCTGTTGTTTGAGCGCCATACCTAGATCAGTAGTTTTATAATTGATACAACCATCCCAACCTAGCGTACCAGTAACCCAATTACATTTTTCCTCACTCCCTGCAATACCAATTACTTTAGCGTTAGTCATTGATTGAATAAAATGACCGACCATACTTCCAACTACACCGCTAGCCGCTGAGACGACTACGACATCTTTTTCAGTTAGATGCTTAGTGGTTAAAAGTTTATTTACTCCTACCCATGCAGTAAATCCAGGCATACCTAACACACCAAGTGCAAGGCTAGGTTGATCAATTGAGGGTATGGGTTTAAGTGCAGTGGTATCAATTCTGGCTTTTTCTTGCCATGGGATAAGTCCCATTAATAATGTACCCTTTTTATGCTGAGCAGAATCTTCAAGCAACTCTACGATTCCAGGCCCGCTCATGATTTCGCCTTTTTGAATAGAGCCACTTTGGTGGTTACCTTTAATTCTTAATCTTAAAAAAGGGTCAATGGAAAGGTATTTTATTTGAACTAGGGTGCCTGTCAAATTGTCCGGTAATGTAATAGCCTCTACTGCAAAATCACTCACTTGAGGCACATCATTAGGAATATTTGTGCATTTTACTGATAAAATAGAACTGGTCATGAAATTTCTCCTGCTTTTACATATTTTAGCACTAATCTACTGGTTAGGTACTGACCTTGGCGTATATTATTCAAGCAAGTTCATAAAAAATACTAGTTTATCTTTAGAGACTAGATTAACAGTTATTAAAATTGCTTGGTTATTAGATCTAGTACCACGAATTGCCATGCCATTGATGTTTTTTTCTGGTATTTTTTACGCAGAATATGTAGGATTGGTTTTGCTTTCTGATTTTGCCATAGGGTTAGTTTATCTAGCAACGATTGTGTGGTTGGGATTAGTTGGGGGGGTGTATTTTGGTGAAAAATATTCGTTCCATGCACTGCTTAGAGATATAGATATTTACTTTAGAATTTTTATTTTATTCTTACTCTGGTTATGGGTAGGGTATTCGCTCTACTACAATGCAATTGTAGAAAAAAGTTTGCAAAATACTTCGGATGAGGTATTTGATACCTTTGAGCAGTTGATACCCTTAGTTGAACCGCTCTCGTACTGGATGTCAGCAAAAATTCTGATATTCACAATAACTGTTGTTTGTGGACTTGGTATTCGTTACATACTAAAGCCTTTTCCTAACTATATAAAACAACTAGTGAGCGACCCTGTATCTGAAACTGCAAATGCTGGAATTAGCCAATGCTTAAAGCGAACCACACCGCTAGTGCATGGGATTTGGTTTTGCATACTACTCAATGTCCTACTTGGTTTGCATATTATTAATGTATGACTAAGCGAATGAGGGGGAGAATTACTTACCTTTCTAAAAAACCTGAAAGGTTAGATGCGATTCGCGGTAGAGAAGATTTTTTATTAACTGAACAAGCAGATGGGGTAATAGTATTACATTCCCATAGTGAGATAGATGACGCTCCTTCAGTATTACGAGATGTGATGATTGCCTATAATGGTAAAACTGGGAAACCTTTGCAATGCTCTGTGCGACTAACCGTTGGTGGTACATTTGAAGGTTGCGGCTTTATGTATTTTACCGATCAGGAAGCCAACTGCCAAACCTTTCATCATCGCGATGGGGTGCTGACTCAGAAGATAGCGCTGAGCAAACCAATTGCATGGTTAGTGGCACACCAAATTATTGGAGATGGGTTGCTCACTATTTTGTATCAAGGTGAGGAACCAGGTAAACAACCATGCACTCCGATAATGTTGACCTCTCCAGATCACCGTGGAGCAACTGGCCCTATGTTATTTCCCCTCCAATTCTCGCTGCGATTAGTCGGAAAAGAAACCATCAAGGTTGGAGCTGGTACCTTTGAATCGCTTCATTTCAGACTTGAGGATACTGGCGCAGGAGGTTTGCCCGAAGAACACCCACCCTATGACATGTGGGTTACCAATGATCGCTACCGAATGTATCTAAAAGGTGGAGTTGGTGGTTATATGCAAACGTACTATGAGCTAACCGAATTAAACACTGAAGAATCATAAATCTCTAACCAAGCATCGTCTGCAGTAAATAATAACAATCCGTTCTCTATTTTTTTAATCTGATTGATATATGAATGCTGGGAAGCAAGTTTTTCTATTTCAGAAATATTTTCTTCATAAATTCTAATTGCATAGAGCCCAAGATATGGAGGCGAAGTATTGCTTTTTCTGGTGTAATTAATTTTAGGGAGTTTGCTGTGATGCAGTGCAATTGGCTCAACCATATAACCGCCCCTTCCTTTGAGTAAGACAAGCTCTAATACCGCATCTTCATCTCGGGTAATTCCTAACACGTTCCTCAAAGGATGATTAGCAAGAGTAATATGTTCATGAAGCACAACTTGACACTGAAGTACAGATTGAAAAAAATCTATTGCTGGTTTTACATCTGGAACTAGGAATGAACTGTTAAAAAAATCTCCATAATGACCTGGGGGAGGATTGGGTAATGGTGGATCTACTCGCTGCATGGCGGCAACGGTAAGCCCAAAGTCATTACAACTGAGAAATTCCACTACTCGAAAAGGACCAAATACCCACTCTTGCGGTGGGCAATTGGTCTTCCAAGCAAATTGAGAAGTTACTATAGAATGCAGTGCATAATTATCTTTGGTACGGATATCTAGATCAAACCACCCGCCATATTCATAGGGATCGATCTTGCTTTGCATTGGCGTTGCTGGCTCTGCACAGGTCAACAAAATAATTCTACCCGAAGGCTGATGAGGAGAGACAAAAATAGTTTCGGTGAGAAATTGAGTTTGATAGCCCTCGCAATAAGATTTAGGAACAGGGTTTGATTCTAAAATACTCCAACCAAGCTCTACGAGATTGCTTGAAAGTGTTTCCTGGTGAGGCACACAAATACAGGCATCAAGATAGGGTTTCATTGTTTTAAGAGTTTTGATTTTTGCCACTGAAAAGTTTTTCCACCGTTACATTTCACTGCAAACTTAGCTTGAATCGTATCAATGGCCTGTATCAAAGCTAAGGCATTTACTCCAGTATGTATTCCTTGTTGTTCAAGCAACAAGACTAGATCTTCGGTGGCAAGATTACCTGAAGCACCAGGTGCAAAAGGACAACCACCCAATCCGCCAATTGATGAATCAAACCATGTCACCCCTTCCTCGAGTGATGCAAAAACATTGGCGAGGGCTAAACTTCTCGTATCATGAAAATGACATCCAATATTGTGAACAGCAGTAAGGGTTTTGACTTCAGATACTAATTGCCTTACTCGCTTGGGATCTGCGGAGCCGATTGAATCAGATAAAATTATTTTTGATACTCCGGCCTTCAGCAATTGCTCCGCTAGTGAGACTATTTTCTGCGCCGAAACCACACCTTCAAAAGGACAATCCCAAGCAGTAGATATATACGCATTAATTGTAATTGAATCTTCTGCTGCGAGGCTACAAACCTGCTGAAGTTCGGCAACTAATTCATCAGTATTTTTTCTCACATTTTTTTGATTCATGGTGTCCGTTGAACAAATGACAAAGTTAATGTTTTTAACATGTGCTGTTTTGGCAGCCTGAAATCCACGAACATTAGGAATGAGTACTGAAAACGAAAATTGATTTTGAGGATATTGAGTATCTACTAAAAAAGGTGCAATTACTTGGTCTGTACCCGCCATTGCCGGCACTGCTGTTGCTGAAACAAAACTACCCACCTCAATATGTTTGATGCCAGTTGAAATAATTAAAGAAATTAACTCCCTTCGCTCAGGTACGCTTAGGATAACGCTCTGGCTTTGTAGTCCATCACGGGGCCCGACATCGTTAATGAATGCTTGTATTGGTAGCATGTCTATGACTACCTTACCACATTTGTTGATTTTAATTTAGCAATAGTAGACTTTTTTAATTTAAGAATAGTTGATAATACCCAATCAGTATCTTCACCTAGATCAGGTGGAAAGCTAAAAGTTTCAGCAGGAGTGCGTGAAAATTTAATTGGATTTCCAGTTACCTTTACGGTAGCCTTTGATGATTTTTTATCAATGAGGTCAACAACCATATTACGGTGCTGAACCTGAGGATCTTGTAATGCTTGTGAAATTGTATTAATTGGCGCGCATGGAATTTTTGCTTCTTTAAGTTTAGTTAACCAATGTTCGCGAGTATTGGTACATAAATGTTTTTCAATAAGCTTGTCGATTTTTGATTTATCCTGCAATCGTCCCGGTTGAGTATCATACGCACTTGACTCAAGTTCAGGTATTTTAAGTAACTGCTTAAGCGAAGTCCAGAAATTATTGGTAATGACTGCAATGATGATGGGACCAGTTTTAGTATTATAACTATTGTATGGCACATGGACAAAGTGACTGTTACCAATAGGTTTTTGGTCTGTTCCAGATAACATAGTCATGGTAGCTATATAATTAAGCATAGCAATTTGACAATCTAACATAGAGATATCAACATGCTGCCCTCGCTTACTCACTTCTCTTTCTAACAAAGCGGTAATGATACCCATCACCGCAAACATGCCGCCCCCAAGATCCCCAATAGGAATACCTGCGCGTAACATTTGAGATTCATCAACACCGGTTAAACTCATACCCCCACCAGTTGCCTGTGCAACCTGGTCAAAAGCCGGTCGATTAAAATCAGGGCCATCAGAACCAAAGCCAGTAACAGTGCATGTTATGATTTTTGGATTTATTTTTTTAAGATGCGCGTAATCAATTTTTAACTTTTCAGGAACCGTTGGTCCAAAATTGCTCAATACCACATCTGATTTTTTTACTAATTTATAAAATAAAGCTAACCCCTCTTTATGCTTAAGGTCTATTGAAATAGTGCGTTTATTTCTATTCAATGTTAAAAAATAAGCGCCAAGTCCACGATGGGAATTTTTTTTATCATTTGCCAACAAAACCCTTGTCCCTTCTCCTTGAAGCGGTTCAACTTTGATTGTTTCCACACCAAGATCAGCAAGAATCATGGCACCAAACGGCCCCGAGAGCATGTGAGTCAAGTCGAGCATGCGATACTTTCGTAGTGGCTTTTTTTTATTTTGTAGCATTACGTTGTCGCTAAGAACAATTTAAGAGTCTAATAAATTAAATTTATTAGAAGTTACTATAGTCTTTTCGGCTTCAGGTTCAAATGAATCAAAGGAATTATACTTATCGTACACTAATTCACCCGATTGGGAATATTGCTGATCGGTAGAAACTTTATTAGGGTTAGAGGATGAAGATTTATTACCACCCCTACCATTTTTTCTATTTTTAAATCGTTTGTTACCGTTGCCGAATGGCCGTCTCCTGGCATGACTTCCTCTCTCAAATTTATTTTCTTGATTTGCGGGAGCATACTGATCGCGTGACTGGGTCCATAGTTCAAGTTTTTGCTCGCTTTCTAATCCTGATTGAACGCGTAAAACGTAAAAATCATAGGCAGCTCTAAAATACCTTTGACGACAAAACTGAGGAATTTGTTCAGGAAGTGTTTCGCGAAACTTGTTTTGTAAACTCCAAATGGTAAGCAACATATCCTGATGGACTTTAGGTAGGCCTCGAAGAAAACTAGCAAACAGCTCCTTTCCAATTAAATGTAAATTTTGAGTTGGAGGAAGTGAATACTCACTTCGTGCCATGGCGTAAGGCCAATACAGCACTGCCATAAGAAATGCTTTGCTGGTATGATTTTTTTTGAGAATCCTATCGTCAGTATTTTCTAAACCTATTCTGACAAATTTACGAATGGGGTGTTCTTCTTCATGATCTAATGCTGGGGTAACATTGCCAAACAACAGCTCTATCATTTTATATTTTTCTAGTTGTTCATAAGATTGCACACCGTAGCCACTATGAAACATTTTGACCAACTCCACCATTCTTCGTGCAGGAGGAATATTGTTCAATAGAGCCACATGTTCAGATATTAATTTCTCAAGCTCTGGTTTAATTGGACATTGCAACACTTGGGAAAATCTAATGATACGAATTATTCTCGCTGGATCCTCTTTGATGCTCTCTATGTTATTTTGATTTATAAAAACGATGTTTCGCCCAATACAATCTTGATACCCGTTAACGAGATCAACTATTTGATTTGCGATTGGATCATAGTACAGTGCATTAATAGTAAAGTCTCTATGCACCACATCATCTTCTATACTTTCACCGTAACAATTTCCCTTTAAAATTCTTCCTTCTTCATTTACTTGATGGTTATCGGTAGATTCTTCTAAGTCAACATTTGGTGTTTTTCTGAAAGTAGAAACTTCAGTTGGTTGCTGGTCCTGAATATAGACATGCGCTAAAACAAATCTTTTACCGATCAAGGCACATCGCTTAAAAAGCGCCTTTACTTGATCTGGCTTTGCTGAAGTTACTATATCAAAATCTTTCGGTTTTTTTCCTAAGAGCAAATCTCGCACTGCACCACCAACGATGTAGGCTTGATGACCAGCATCACGCAAAGTATTCAAAATAGTCATGGTATTTTGAGAGACTTGTTCATTTGCGATACCGTGGGTATCAAATTCAATTATATTTTTTTTTAGTTCCATAAAAGTACTCCAATAAAGATTTTATATTTTAAATTTTAAATTACTGCACCAGTTCTGACGCTTACCACTTTTTTAACTTCCGACACAAAGATTTTTCCATCTCCATGGCTTCCTGTAGACACAGATCGCACAATCGCAGAAATACAATTTTCACATAGCGTATCATCGATAACTAGTTCAATTTTAATTTTTGGTAAAAAGTCAGAATTATACGTAGCGCCGTGATAAAGTTCGGTGTGCCCTTTTTGGCTGCCAAATCCTTTTACTTCTGTGTAGGTCATTCCACTAATTCCAAGTGCGACCAATTCCTTTCGCAAGGCATCCAACTTAAACGGTTTGATTATGGCCTCAATTTTCTTCATTACTAAAAGTTACACGCTACTACTTTTACTTTCAAACTTTTCCTTAATTCTAGCTGCTTTTCCTTCTCGCTCTCTGAGATAGTATAGTTTAGCTCTGCGAACAATTCCTCGCTTTAATCGTTTAATGCTATGGACGAGAGGACTGTGAACAAAAATTCTTCGTTCAACTCCTTCATCGTGTGAATGTTTTCTAAGCAGTATTGAGGTCGCAATACCCCTGTGTTTATATCCAATCAATATACCTTCAAAGGTTTGCAAACGTTCTTTGCCGCCTTCCTGAATCTTCATGATAACCTCTAGCACATCGCCGGGTCTTATATTCGTTGGTACTTCTCTTAGGTGTGGGGCTTCCACTGCGGTAATAGATTTATTTCTCATGATGTTTCTCCGTACTGTTTTTGATTATAACCTAAACTACTAAGATATGCTTGGTCTTGTGCGGACATAATGCAAGATTTAAGTAGTGCTGGGTTTCTTTGTAATGTTTTTTTTAACATTTGCTCTCTTCTCCATTGATTAATCTCTGAATGGTTGCCTTTCAGCAGAACCTCTGGCACTCTAAGATTTTCAATTTCTTGAGGTCTGGTATATTGCGGATATTCGAGTAGAGAATCACTGTACGATTCTAGAGCTAATGATTCTTGATTTCCCAATACTCCTGGTAGCAATCTCATTAAAGAGTCTAGTAGAACCATAAGTGCTAACTCTCCTCCGCTCAATATATACTCTCCAACACTGAACTCTAGATCCACTTCTCGGTGCACTAGCCGCTCATCAACACCTTCATACCTTCCGGCCACCAAAATCAACTCACTTTCTTGTGCAAACTCCTTAACAAGTGATTGCTTGAGAGGTACGCCAGAAGCTGAACTAAGTAGTACTTTAGCCTTAGGTAGTTTAGCGCGCAAAGCTCTTATGCAATTAGCCAATGGCTCAAACTGTAGCACCATCCCACTACCACCTCCAAAAGGTGAGTCATCAATTTTTTTGTGCGGACCCAAACCATATTCACGAAGATCAATAAATTCAATTGAAAAATCCGGTAATTGCCTAGCCCTTCGGTTAACGCCAAAATTAAATACCTGATTTACCAATTCAGGGAACAAGGCTACTACCCCAATTTTCATATTTTTTTAGTTTGTTTTTAGTTACTAGTTCTCTTTGCGTTTACGACGCTTTTTTCTTCAAAAGGGCTTTAAGCCTACTGCTCACCTGAGCGCCTTTTCCTTTCCAATAATCAAGTTTTTCTTGATCAAGTTGTAATAATTGCTCGCTCTCTGTAGCGTAAGGATTGTAATATCCGATGGACTCAATATACCCACTATCTCTAGGTCTGCGATGATCGGTAACCACAATCTTGTAAAATGCACGATTTTTCTTACCCCATCTTGAAAGTCTAACTTTAACCATATCTTTTATGTTGCATAGTATACACTATTTTTCATGGTTTTATAATAAGCCGCTCCAATAATCCATACATTATCGCTGCTGGCCCTAAATCATATAAAAAGCATTTTTATGAGCTTTTTACCACTAAAATAAAGGCTATGTCTAAAATTGAAGTGCTAGGCTGTTCTAGTGGGTTTTGTAAAGATGGCGGGAACACTTCTTGTTTGTGTATTGATGAGCAGGTATTACTTGACTGTGGCAGTGGTCTTGAAAAACTCCCACTTGAGTCTTTGAGAAAAATAACTACCGTAATCCTTACTCACTCCCATCTTGACCACATCTTATTTTTACCCTTACTAATTGATTTAAACTTCGAAGTATATCTTAAAAAACCACTACAAGTTTACGCACTACCTGAAACAATTAATGCAATAAAAACCCATTTACTAAATAATATAATTTGGCCAGATTTTTCCACCATACCTCATTCAGATGAGCCAGTGGTTAAATTTTATCCACTTGATTTTAATCAAATCATTGAAATTGATTATCACGCATTTTCGCTGCATCCAGTCAATCATTCCGTTCCCGCTGCAGCAATTCATGTCACTAATCAACAAGGCAAAAGTTTATTATTTTCAGGTGACACGGCCGCAAACGACTCTATCTGGAATTTGATCAACAAAGATCCATCTATCACGACGATTATTGTGGAATGTACATTCCCAAACGATCAACTTGAACTTGCCAACATCTCAAAACACTACTGCCCTTCAGTTCTTGCTTCAGAAATTAATACTAAATTATTAGCAGAACTTCCCGTCTACATAACTCATACTCGTGTGGGGCAAGAAGCACTCATTTTGCAAGAACTTTGCCACTCACTTACTACTAAAATCGCTATAAAGCTTTCCCCCTATCAAACCATAAGTTGGTAATGATTCAATTCAATCCATTGGTATTACTGTTAACTGCCATGAGCATGGTTTGTTACAGTGTTAGTATTATCGCTGGCACCATAACAGTCAAGCGTGCGATTGTTAGCTCTAATCCTCGAAATGTTATAGTTAGCAATTCACGTTGGTTTCATGGGGTAATGTTGTTAACTTTAATTTTTCACTCCTTAGTTATTTGTGTTCAAATAATCTTTGGTGAATACTATATTTTTGATTTTGCTCTTTCGCTTAACTATACCATGCTTGGTATGTCATGGTTATGGCTTGTGGTTTCATTTTTAATCCCCATCCCTCAAATAGCATTACTACTTATTCCGCTTAATATGCTAATCATTGTAGTGCCTTTTATACTAGTCGACATTCCTCATTCATTACAATTCACTCCATTTTTAATATTTCATATTACCAGTGCGCTCTTTGCCATCTCTTTTTTACTATTCGCAACCTGTATGTCTTTTGTTTTGTCTTATATAGACCACTCAATTAGAAGCAGTACAATCACAAACCCTCGCCGTGAATTTGGATTTCCAAGCTTTGAACAAATTCATCAATTGGTTTTTGGTTTATTAGTTATTAGCTTTGTGTTTCTCACTATCACTATAGCAATTGGGTTACTGGAAGGTGTAACTAGGCTAAGCACATTCACGTTATCCCAAAAAATATTTTTTACTATCATAAGCTGGTTCATAATAGCTGTAGTAGTGCTAGTACGGTGGAAAAAAGCTATACCCCCTAAAGCCTTGTGGAAATGGTGCGCGGTCGCAAGTGGTAGTTCATTGTTGGGTTTTTTAGGCAGCAAGGTAATAAGTATTTAAATTAGAGTGATATAACCAATGGATCAAGTTATTCAAAACCCCTTCGTAGCAATTGCAATTTTCTTATGCATTATGGTACTACTAATTTTCTTTTCAATTGCAGAAGCAAGTTTATTAGCAGTTAATCGTTACAGAATGCACCACCTTGCCAGGCAAGGCTCTCTTCAGGCTAAGGCAGTAGAATCCTTAATTAAAAAACCCGATAAATTGTTAAGCCTATTGCTACTTGGAAACAGCTTTCTCAATAATATCGCGGCCACCTTAGTTACCATCATAACCATTAATTATCTTGGTCCGAAATATCTTTATGAATTAATTTTTTTATTAACCATTGTTAGTTTAATTGTGGTTGAGATTGCCCCTAAAACTCTCGGGACAGAATACGCAGACCATCTCGCCCCACCGAGTGCTTTTTTATGCATACCTCTAATTAAAATCCTGTCACCGATAATATGGTTTTTAGGTCTTGCTACCAACATCATATTGCTTCCTATCCGAGCACTCACTAGACCTAGAGATAAAGGAAGGGAGTTCCTAAATAAAGATGAGATTAAATCTTTGATAACAATGCCTGATTCAGTGCTACATAAAAAACACCAACAGATGCTCACGACAATACTTGACTTGGAACAAATCAATGTAGAAGAAATTATGATCCCGAGACAAGAGATCGAAGCAATTGACTGCTCGCGTCCTTGGTCAGAAATCAAACGGTCTATTCAAACCGCCTCCCATAGCATCCTGCCGGTTTTTAGGGAAGATTATTCACAAACCTTGGGAGTTGTTCGTTCACGCCATCTTTTAGAGTTAGCGTTAGGTGAACGACTAAGCCAAGAAACATTTATCACAGCTATTGATAAAGTTTTATACACCCAAGAAGGAAACTCTTTACAACAACAACTAAATCAATTTCAACTAACTCATCAACCTATGGCATTGGTATTGGATGAACTAGGAAATACCATTGGATTAGTCACCATTGATAATATTTTAGAAGAGATGATTGGCTCTCACACCGACGGGCATATGGTTGGGATTGGAAAAAAAATAGTCGAAGAGTCGCCTTTTCAGTATCTCATTCATGGATCAACATCGCTTCGCATGCTAAATCGCTATCTTCCTATTACATTCAACACACAACAAGTCAAAACTTTTAATGGTTATATTTTGAATAAAGTAAATGAAATTCCAACGGTAGGCACCGTGCTGCGAGAAAAATCATTCGATATTGAGGTTACAAAGAAAAATTCAACCATGGTACTGTGGGCAAGACTAACCTTAGCAAAAACTCAAGATACTAGCGATGGCAAAAAAAACTAAACCACAATTCGTGTGTCAGGATTGTGGTAGCGCGTTTCCGCAATGGTTGGGTCAATGTACACACTGTGGTGCGTGGAACAGTATCCAAACCGCAACGTCAGAGTTAACCCAACCCTACTCTGTGGTATCACTATCCCAAGTTGACCATGCACCAAAACCTAGATACGATAGTCGCCATAGTGAATTTGATCGTGTCGTAGGAGGAGGATTAATGCCTGCATCGGTTACGCTCATTGGGGGGGACCCAGGGATTGGAAAATCAACGCTACTACTCTCAATCGCCAATGGTCTAGCAATTGATAAAAAATCTATGTACGCAAGTGGCGAAGAATCGCTTGAACAGGTATTATCAAGACACTCTCGAATGAAGTTAGATAATAATGGACTATTGTTTATAAGCACCATTGATATTGAATCAGTTCTTCAGGAGGCGAAAGAGCGTTCATTAGATATTCTCGTGATAGATTCGATTCAAACGGTTCGAAGCGCCAGTGTTGGAAGTCAAGCCGGTACTGTATCACAAGTGCGCGAGTGCGCATCTCAATTAGTTCGTTTTGCAAAAGAGTCTGGATGTACTATTTTGATTGTTGGGCATGTTACAAAAGATGGAGTGCTTGCAGGACCTCGAGTGTTAGAACATTTAGTTGATACAGTTTTGCAATTTGAAGGTGACGATCAAAATCAATATAGGATTCTTCGCGCAATAAAAAATAGATTTGGCACAGTTCATGAAATAGGTGTTTTTGTTATGACCGAGCTTGGCATTGAAGATGTTCGTAATCCATCTGAATTGTTCCTAGGAAAACATTCCAGCCCAATGGCAGGTTCTGTGGCAACCGCGATTAGGACAGGAAGAAGAACATTGTTAGTGGAAATACAAGCGCTCGTAGATGTAAGTTATGGCGAGTATCCAAAACGCTACGGACAAGGAATTGATGTATCTCGTATTCCCATGTTGATAGCAGTGTTAGCAAGACATAGCACGGTAGCGCTCGCTGGTCATGATGTATTTGTAAATGCAGTTGGAGGAATTTCTATCACCGATTGTGCGATCGATGCGGCAATTCTTTGCGCTTTGATTTCCGCATTCACCCGAACTCCGTTTCCACAACATATGATAGTGTGTGGAGAAGTTGGCTTATTAGGAGAAATACGATCGGTTACTGCACTAAGCGATCGTATCCAAGAAGCCCAGCAACACGGATTTACCCATGCTGCAGTTCCTGCAATGCATGTTGAGCGATTATCCAGTCAATCTCGTATTAAAATAGTAGGGGTAGAAAAAATTCAAGATTTACTTACCTTATTACAATAGCTTATACATGTCAAATAAAGTACAAAAAAATAAAAGCTTTAATTCTTTAATGCAAGAACTTGAATCCTGCGTAAGGCAACTAGAACAAGATGGGCTCCCATTTGAGGAGGCGATGCAAACCTATGAGCAAGGCATGGTACTATCAAAACAATTAACAACTATGCTTGAACAGGCTAAATTAAAATTGACCCATATTGACAATGCCACAAATTCCAACAAAAGCCTATAGTAATTTTAACGATTGGTTTTCTAATTTATATAATTCATTTTTAAGTGGGCAAAAAACCCACCCAATACTGAGCCAAGCAATACTTTATAGTGGGATTGGTGGGAAATATGTTAGAGCGAAACTTTGTTTTGCGATTGGAGAGATCCTAGAAATCAACCATGTGTCAATCATTCCACTTGCAATTGCACTTGAATCAATTCATGCATATTCATTGATACATGACGACCTTCCTGCAATAGACAATGATGATTATCGAAGAGGAAAATTTTCTTGTCACAAACAATTTAACGAAGCCACAGCAGTACTTGCAGGTGATGCCCTACAATCTTTGGCATACCAAAGTATTTGTATGAGCGATACGTTAAGCCACGCACAAATCACCGCTTGTTTACAAGAATTAGTAACAATCAGTGGGGTGCAGGGTATGATCTATGGTCAAATGTTAGATTTATTTCCCCAAGATCGCAGCAAAGAAGAGCAAACATACTGCCATGAATTAAAAACTGCGATGCTTTTTAATGGTTGCGCAACATTACCCCTGTGCTTACTGGACTTGCGATCACCATCACTGATTAAAAATTCTCTGGTATCTTTTACCAAAACGTTTGGACTGTTTTATCAAACCTTAGATGACTTTGAAGATAACGCTTCAAGTGATCTTATACAAGAAGTTGAAATTCAATACGGTCAAGTTAGTGAAGCGTATTACCAAATTGGGAAAAATAATTCACTGATTGATTCGATACTTGCTGAATTACATAACAAAATAACATGTCATCGCCGTTAAGCACTCCGTTATTAGACACCATACACGCTCCAAGTGATCTCAAAAAACTATCACTTGAAGAACTCACAACACTTTGTCATGAACTAAAAGAATTTTTAATCCACTCAGTTTCAAAAAGCGGTGGACATCTCGCCTCTAGCTTAGGGGCGCTAGAATTAACGGTTGCGGTGCATTTTGTTTTTAATACTCCAGAAGATATACTAGTCTGGGATGTCGGGCATCAAAGTTACATCCACAAAATATTAACTGGAAGAAAATCTGCTCTCGCAAGCATTCGTTCATTTAAGGGTATTTCTGGATTTCCTAAAAAAAGTGAGAGTATCTATGACACATTCGATGTTGGGCATGCTGGCACTTCAATAAGTGCAGGTCTGGGAATGGCAATTGCTTTACGAAGATTAGGTAAAAATCAAAAAGTAATTGTGATTATTGGAGATGGTGGTTTGACCGCAGGCATGGCATTTGAGGCACTCAATCATGCAGGGATCTTACAAGAAAATATACTTATCATTCAAAACGATAATAATATGTCAATCTCACATAATGTTGGAGCATTGCATAAATCCATGAATACAATCTCTAGTTTCTACCATGATGTGCGAATAAAGGGACATTCAATATTAGAAAGTCACCCACAAATAAAAGCGGTAGCTAAAAAATTTGATGAGCAAGCACTAAAACTACTTCAGCCCCATAATCTATTCACCTCACTTGGATTTGATTACAGAGGTCCAATTGACGGTCATTCATTATCACAATTGATTCAAAGCCTCCAGTCTCTAGCTGAGACAAAATCAGTGGCAGTACTTCATGTGGTAACTAAAAAAGGACATGGGTATAAATTAGCTGAACAAGATCCAATCCACTATCATGGGGTAAAACCTTTCAATCAAGAAATAGGGTTAAGTAAAGAAACTGGGAAAAAAACTTTTTCTGATATTTTTGCACAGTGGTTACAGTACGTAGCAACGGTAGAGCAAACGCTAGTCGTAATCACTCCAGCAATGATTGAAGGTTCTGGCCTGCGATCTTTTGCCACAAAGTTTCCTGACCGACTCTTTGATGTTGGTATCGCAGAACAGCACGCCATTACTTTAGCTGGTGGTATGGCTAGCCAAGGGCTATTACCTGTAGTTGCAATTTACTCAACATTTTTACAGAGGGGATACGATCAATGTTTGCATGATATCTTGTTACAAAATCATAATGTTCTTTTTGCCATTGATCGCGCTGGATTGGTTGGTGGTGATGGCGCGACCCACCATGGAATTTACGATATCGGTTTTTTACTCCCACTTCCAAATACCCTAATCATGACTCCATCAGATGAGGAAGAGTGTTGGAAATGTCTTACCACTGGTTTTAAGCACCCAGGCCCAGCATTTGTCAGATACCCCAGAGGTAGTGGAATTGGGAAAATCCCTAGTGAAAACTCTGAATCATTTGAACTAGGCACCTCACGACTACTCTGCGAAGGAAGCAAACTTGCAATATTAGGATTCGGGCCATTAACACATCATTGCCTGGCTCTCGCGCAAAACTTAGGCGCGACACTTGTAGATATGCGCTTTGTTAAACCTCTTAATACTGCTTTGCTTGATAGCTTGATAAAATCACATTCTTATTTTGTCACACTTGAAGACCATGTAGTTGAAGCTGGTGCAGGTACTATGGTGGGTGCTTATTTTTCGCAGCAGCAAAACAAGGTAAACTTATTATGTTTAGGTATCCCGGAAACTATAATTGAACATGGAGAGCCATCAGCACTGTACGCATCAATCAGCTTAGATGAGGCAAGTATTGCCACCAGAATTACCGAGTGGTTTTCCCATGTATAATATTTAAACGTATGAATAACACAATCCCTGATATACAATCTCAACAAAGTCATATTGCCTTAACCATTCAACAAGTAGGTATCACAGAGTTATTACTACCGATACGCTACAGCGACAGTCTAGGAACTCAGCATGTAGAAGGTATGTTTAAAGTTTTTGTTACTTTACCAGAAGATGAACGCGGAACTCACATGTCCAGGTTTGTTGAAATTGCCACTGAAGCATCTCAAGATTTACATTATAATTCTATTAAGCAACTCGTTAAAAAAATAAGGGAGTCATTACAGTCTCCCAAAGCCGAAATCTATATCAGCTTTAATTATTTTACCCAGAAATTGGCACCAGTAAGTAAAAAACACTCAATGATGGATTACAAAGTAGCCATTCATGCAATTCAACAAGAGAAAGAACAATACTACAACCTCTCAGTCGGAATACCAGTTACAAGTCTTTGCCCATGTTCAAAAAAAATATCTCAGTATGGCGCACATAATCAGCGCTCATTAATTACAATATCTGTACAAGTTTCAGAAAACTTTGAAATTGCAAAACTGATTGAACTAGCAGAGAGCCAAGCATCATGCCAGTTATATGGTGTACTCAAACGAGAAGATGAAAAATATGTAACTGAGTACGCGTACGATCATCCAAAATTCGTAGAAGATTTAGTTAGAGAAATTGCCCGTACACTTAAGGTCATGCCATCAATACAATCAGGTTCAGTTGAATCAGAAAACTTTGAATCCATTCATAACCACAATGCCTATGCAAAGATTATTTGGTAATACTAATTTTTTGTTGATTGATGTATCACCAGCTGGGCGATACTTCTAAAAAAATTTCTACTCGCTGAGATAGCTAGATTTTTTTCGTCTTTATCAGTAGCAACCACTATGGAATTACTGAGTGAATAAGCGATTTTTAAGTGACATACCGAAATAGATTGGCTTGCATCATCAAGTACAGCAACACAAGGAGTTAAGGTAAGCAACGCGTACGTATCTTTATCAACCACGCTAAGCGTAGTTTTTTGTTCTTGTAATGCATTTTTCATATAGGTAATAACCCGGGCTGGTGTGTCTGGGATGACCAGATAAGATTCAGCATATTCATTTTGCACAAACTGAAACGGGCCTTCCAATCCAGTTACTCGTAGATTTTGTTGTAATTCTGAACTTAAACTAGAATTAGTTAAATATTGAAGTAGTCGTTTTAACATATCTAAACGATAAAACTCATTAGGGGGGATTGGCAACCAACGAACCTGCTCGTTCGTTTCTGTGAGTAAAAGACTTTCATGAAATAATCGCAGTTCAATAAACCCTGCTTTTGTCGCCGGTTGCAAAGACACAAGGTATCTATCTCTATGCGATCCTTGTAACCAGTCTGAGATATCTTGAAACGAATCTGAGACTCCTTGTGGGTAATTACGATTTAAATTTTCTACCCAGTCAGTTATGATGGAGCCAGTGAGTACATTAATTGTTTTGCTTTGAAGCCCCTCATTAGAAAAAAAAGTTTTAATTCTGGGAATCAATGTATCTGCGGTAGTCTTTAACTCAACCCAAGTATCGTTTTCTTTTCTATTAAACGACAACTGCAACTCTTGGACAGTTCCTAAAAGACCGTACTTTATTTTGAGTGTGTCAATAGATTCTAATTGATCAGTGGAAGGTGAATTGAGCGCGTTGGCAACTTCAATTGATAAATCAGGTGGGAATTCAAGTTTTTTTTCTGAGCTTAGCCCTTTATCAATATAGTAAGGTTTAGTAATATCCAAATCTTGGGTGTGTATAGTGCAACCAGTAACACTTACTAAAATCAAGGCGCTCAACAAAGTACGCTGATTTTTAATTTCATACTTCATTCAGGCACCCCAGCTTGTTTTAGGGCGGAAGATACCGCTGAAAAATATTTTTCTGAAAGTGGAGTTAGTGGTAACCGAAGATAATTTTTAATTTTTTTCATTTTGTACAGTGCCCATTTTACAGGTATTGGGTTAGATTCTACAAATAAATCTTTATGTAATGAAGCAAGAGTAGAATCTAGGACTCGGGCCTGTTGGTGTTGCCCAGCAAACCATAACTTACATATTTCTGCAATTATATTAGGAACTACATTTGCACTAACCGAAATAACTCCATTTCCACCATGCTGCAGGCAATCAAGAAATGTTGCGTCATCTCCACTTACTATAGAAAAATCATTAGGGAGGGTTCGGCGCAGGGTATCAATCCTTGCCATATCACCGATTGCTTCCTTTAGACCAACAATATGAGGGTGGTTTGCAAGCGTGACTACAGTTTCTGGAAGTAAATCAACGCCGGTGCGAGAAGGCACATTATAAAGAATTAGCGGTACTTCAGACGCATCGGCTACAGCTGTGTAATGCATGATCATGCCTTGCTGAGTAGGTTTGTTATAATACGGAGTCACTGATAATGTCGCAAGAATTTGTTCACTCGCTACAGCCTTGGTGAGTGCTACGGCCTCTGCGGTAGAGTTCGCACCGCAGCCAGCTATGATAGGGATTTTTTTAGCTCGGACACAGTATTTGATCACCTCTATATGCTCATCAAATTCTAAGGTTGCAGATTCTCCAGTAGTACCCACCATTACTACCGCACTGGTACCTGAGACTTTATGAAACTCAAGTAGCTGCAAGAGAGATTCATAGTCAACGGAACCATCTTCATGCATGGGAGTAACTAAGGCAACAATGCTACCACTGATAAACTGTATTGACATTCTTGACTATTTTACCTAAAATTTTACAATACTACATAGTACGGTATAATGAATATCAATGGATAAAATATTAAAATCTGGAACAGGAAATAAGATTCCTCTTGCAGTAATAATAGATGGATTGCTAGAAGACGGCATTATCAGCAAAGATTCGGCGCAATTATCCTACCGATTAATTTCTGACACCATGGTACGAAATCTCGGTGCTATCGGTGCGCTTGGGAGTAAAGCCTGGCCCCATGCAAAGGATAGTTTACAAAGATTAGATACAGAGTTTATCAGTTGTTGGTGCGCAAATAAATACAAACTAACATTTCACACTATAAACCCCATTACACTAGATGCAGACTTAGTATCAAGCTCACTCTCATTACATCAAGCACAAAGTTTTTCTGCAATTATTATTGAAGAGAACACCCAATCAGTAAAGGTTGCAACTTCTGAACCATTTGACACAAGCCTTGATCAGGAAATTGAGAGTATTTTTCCAAACAAAATAATCCAAAAACTATTCGTCAACAGTGACGATCTGCGATCACATATAAGAAATATTTATGAGTTTCAAGAGTCCATTCATGTAGCATCAGGTATGAACACATCACATGCAACCTTTGATATTCAAAACTTTGAGCAATTAACTAAAATAGGTGATAAAAATTTTAGTGACGAAGACCAAGCGATTATCTCTCTTGTTGATTGGCTTCTCCATCATGCTATTTCTCTTAAAGCAAGCGATATCCATCTTGAACCACACCGAAAAACATGCACGATTAGATTTAGAATTGATGGGATTTTAAATAAAATTCATGTGCTCCCAGCAAATGTAGCTATTCCAATTATCAGTAGAATAAAAATTATTGCACGGATGGATGTCGCTGAAAGAAGGAGGCCCCAAGATGGCAGGATTAAAATCCTTACACAGAAAAATCAAGAAGTTGAATTTAGAGCATCTTCAATGCCTACAGCATTTGGAGAAAAAATTGTGCTCAGAATTTTTGATCCAGAAGTACTCCATTTAGGCTTAAACCACCTTGGTTTATCCGCAAAAGATTTTGCCATGTGGGAAAAATTAATCCACACCGAAAATGGCATCGTTCTGGTCACCGGACCTACTGGTTCAGGTAAAACGACCATGCTTTACACAACACTAAAATCTATTGCAACATCTGAAGTAAATGTGAGTACCATAGAAGATCCCATAGAATTAATTGACGACGATTTTAATCAAATGCAAGTAAACCCTAAGATAAATGTCGATTTTGCCAGTGGCATTAAAACTTTACTTCGTCAAGATCCAGATATAATTATGGTCGGAGAAATAAGAGATAGAGAGGCAGCGGAAATTGCCGCACAGGCTTCATTAACAGGGCATCTCGTGTTATCCACGCTACATACCAATGACTCGGTGACTGCAATTACAAGATTACGAGACTTACAATTACCGAATTATGTGATTACCAACACCCTACGGGGTGTGTTGGCCATGCGATTAGTAAGGTTACTATGTGTTCAATGCAAAAAACCATCTGATGAAACGCTCCCTCAAGAAGTTTGGGATTCTTTTATTCATCCTTTTAAAATGACAAAACCTGATCGAGTATACCAGCCTGTGGGTTGTAAATTTTGTCGCAATCAAGGTTTTAGTGGAAGAGCAGGTATATTTGAATTATTAGTAATTGATAAAGAAATTAAAGCTTTAATTAGTCAAAACGCTAATTCAGATGCTATTAGTCATCACGCAAAAACAAAAGGACTTGTCCCACTTCGTATTGCAGGTGCAAAACGAGTTTTTGCGGGCGAGACTACTTTTGAAGAAGTGGCAAGTTCTACACCTGAATTACTCTCATAAATGAAACTATCAAATTTTCCATTATTTACATTACGAGATGTGCCTAGTGATGCGGGGGTGCCCAGCCATCAACTAATGCTTCGTTCGGGCATGATTAAAAAGGTAGGTCTTGGTCTTTATAGCTTTTTACCGCTTGGGCAACTGGTACTGCAGCGAGTAATTACAATCGTTCGAGAAGAAATGAATTCAATTGGTGCTCTGGAAATAACCATGCCTATAGTCCAACCAGCTTCACTTTGGAAGGAAAGTGGTCGTTTTAATAAATATGGTCCAGAATTGGTTACTTTTAAAGATAGAAATGAACATGAACATTGCTTAGGCCCTACTCATGAAGAAGTTATAACCAGTATCGCCGCTTCAACCATACAGAGCGCTGCACAACTTCCTATTTGTTTTTACCAAATCCACACTAAATTTCGAGATGAAATTCGTCCTCGCTTTGGAATAATGCGGGCTCGTGAGTTTCTCATGAAAGATGCCTATTCGTTCCACCTTGACGCAAACTCCTTAGAACTAACCTACCAAGATATGGTACGGGCTTACCACTCAATTTTTAAACGATGTCAGCTAAACTTTGCCATGGTTGAGGCTGACAATGGTGCGATTGGGGGCACAAGTTCGCATGAGTTTCATGTCTTAGCCAATACGGGAGAAGACATTCTGGCTGAAAATAACGGGAGAGCATTTAATATTGAACTGCTACCTCACTTTCAAATTGACGACCCAAGCACTCACCACACTAGCGATGGTCTCCCTCTCACTATCACTAGAGGTATTGAAGTTGGTCATGTTTTTAAACTTGGAGATACCTATTGTAAATCATTCTCTTTTACCTTAACAAACTCATCGCAACAAACAATCACTCCAACCATGGGCTGTTACGGTATTGGGGTAAGTAGAATCTGTGCATCTGCAATTGAACAAAATCACGACGCTAAGGGAATAATTTGGAATCCTTCTCTTGCGCCATTCCATGTAGTGATCGCACTTATCAATCCTCAACAATCATCTAATGTAACGCAAGCTGGCAATCAATTATATCAGACTCTTCAGAAGCAATCCTTAAGAGTGGCTCTTGATGATCGGGGGTTGCGGGTCGGAGTAATGTTACATGATCTAGAATTAATAGGGATACCGTTATGCGTTATAATAGGAGAAAGAGGTTTGGCGCAAAACCAAGTTGAGATTAAAATCCGACAACGGAATGAAACCATACATGCCACCACCACAGACGCCCCTTCAATTATAGAACAAATTATTAATGAATTATCGTAGTGTTATTCTCATTGGTTTCTGCGCTTTATTATGTTCAGCACAAGCGCAACAAACAGTTCTACCTAATCACGATTTGACTAAAGGCGCAGAGTTGACTTACCTTGATTTTTGGGCATCCTGGTGTTCACCTTGTGCAACTTCTTTTCCTTGGATGGAAAAAATGAATATGTCCTATCAAAGTAAAGGCCTACGAATTGTTGCAGTTAACATGGATGAAGATCCTGAAGCTAAAGCTGCCTTTCTTAAAAAGCATAAGATTTCATTTACCATTATTGATGACGGAATAGATGCTGCAACTAGTAAAAAATTTGAGGTTGAAACATTGCCAACCAGTTTTTTACTAAATAGTAAAGGAGAAATTATTGCCAGACATAATGGATTTACTCTAAAATCAGGACATAAAATTGAGCAAGAAATTAAAAACTATCTTACCAAGCCCCTGCCTAGCAATGAACAAAAATAAACTATCTCTTGCACCGAAATCGGAAACCATAGCATCAACACTGACCACTGCGGTGCTAACTCTTTATGGAGCCCAAGGATTCACTGAAGTAGGTGAGGCAGAAACCTGGAGTTTTGATGGTGATTTTTTATACTATAAAGAAGCGGGTAGACTGCAAATTCTTCAATCAACTTTTAAGGGTACATATTTTATTGATACTAACGAGACAATTGGTTTTAAGGCACTCGGTGACATTCTCACCGGAGCATCTCCAAATGGTCAAATCGTAAGTTTAGAAAATATTACTATTACTAGCCCCTCAGGTAAGGGTGATGTAATCCGACCTAACTCCCTGCCCGTGCTCCCAGACTACAAAGAACTTCGTGTTGCTGGTGCTGTCTCATATGGATATGAAGATTCAAATGCATCTTATAGCGTCACTGCGAGCGGATCAAGAGAGCTAGATTATATTTCGCTTGGACTTAGTACTTCCATCAGCATACCGTTTAATCAAAAAAACACCACATTTGATCTCGGTGTGTCAATTAATAACGATACTATTATTTCTGAACTATTCACTCCAAAACCTTTAGTTATTCAAAAAGTCCTTGCAGCGATCAGCGAACAGCCAATCCTTTCCCGAACTCAAAAAAAAGAGGTTTTTGATTTTTTAATTGGTTTTTCTCAAATAGTAGATACAAGTTCATTTATAACATTTTTATATTCTTATGGTAACCAGCAAGGTTACCTTACCGATCCATATAAAGTAATTTCAATCGTTGAAGAAAATACTGGTAGATTACTCAAACATTCCCCTGAGCATGCAGTCGTAATCTATGAAAGTAGACCTGATTCTAAAATCACCCAGTCAGTGTACCTAGGGTATAAAAAGGCAGTTGGAAAAGGGGTGTTTTCATTTGGAATTCGCGCTTTAGAAAATAGCTGGGGGATAAAATCTAGCACCTTTGACACTGATATTATCATTTATTTAAATGATACGATATGGATTAAACCTCACATTCGTTACTATCAACAAGGTTCCGCTGATTTTTATCGCCCGTTTCTTTCTGAAAATCAACTGCAGAGCATTCAAGGGTGCTTACAATGTTACGCTTCTGCAGATTATCGTATTGGTAAATTTACCGCTACCACATTAGGATTAGAGCTAGGGTTTGATGAAGATAAATTTTCCATTGGTATTGAGACCTATCAACAAGCAATTTCAGAACCAAAAAATAAATTTGGTGAGCTGCGAAAGGTAAAACTAGTCCCAGACCTTTCTACAATATTGATTCGTGTGAATTTTAAATTAGACTGATACCATGAGTTATATCCTTGTTCTTTATCATAGTCGACATGGCAAAACCGCTGAACTTGCCTCTCATATCGCACGAGGGATAGATTTAGGACCAATTGAATCAAGAGTAAGGACGGTTTCTGAAACAGATGAAGTGCCCCAAGTAGCTATTTCTGATCTTGCAAACTGTAGTGGTCTTGCACTTGGAAGTCCATCCTACTTTGGAGCAATCGCCTCACCTTTAAAAAGTTTTTTAGAAACCACTTCTGAATTATGGCTGAATGGTAGCTTAGTATCTAAACCCGCAATGGTGTTTTCAAGCTCTGACTCAATTCATGGAGGACAGGAAAGCGTTTTGCTTTCCATGATGGTGCCTCTGCTTCATCACGGTATGATTATTGTTGGAACCCCTTATACTTTTAGTGGGCTTGCAACAACCTCCCAAGGTGGCACACCCTATGGACCTACTGCCATGGGTAAGAAAAAACTCACATCTATTGAAATTGAGCTAGCTCAAAAATCAGGCAAGAGGCTTTCTGAGATTTCTAATAAGCTTAAATAATTTTATTTACAATCAGAAGAAATTGTATTCTGCACATCTTCTAGCTCTTTAGCTTTTTGATCCTTGGAAAGATAAGATCGCTTTCCCGCTTCATCAATATTAAAAATACGGGAATTGCTACTAAGATTTTTTGCCTTTTTCTTAAGCTCATTACAGATTTCTTTTTGTGCTTTTTCTAACTCAATCTTGAGAGGATCAACCTCTGTATTTGAATTAGTTTTTGTTTCATTAGTTACAGAACTTTGGGTAGGAGTTTCCACATTACCTTGAATTTTATTTTTTTCAAAGATATCGGCATTTAGGTCAACTTGTCCCTGGGGTAAGGTTGGACCATAGTGAATTACACCATTTTCTTTCCATTTATAGACTTTCTGAGCGTTTACCAGACCCGCAGTCACCAAAACACACAATATACTAATAATTACTTTAGCCACGGTAACAGTATAACAAATTTATTATGCCTTTTTAGAATAAATCAGTGATTTTACTAGCGGTATTGTTATTGTTTTTTTTCCCTGAACCAAACTTAACGCGTCTAAAGCAGTTAAAACAAATTGCATATTTTTCCCATCCCTTGGAAGGTGCTTTAACATATACTCTACGGTTTGATCTGAAATCAATAACCCTTTATAGTTACAGCGTTTTTTTATTACTGTGGCGAGAGTGGAATCAGAGAGTGCATGAAGTTCTAAAATACAATTTGAAGTAATTCTACTGGTAATATCACCTAATGAGGCTTGCCAGTCTTTCAGAAAGAGAATAGTTGGGTAATTAGTTTCATTGCCTTCTTCTATTAAGAAAAATAGCAGTTTTTCAAGCGCCTGGTTATTGGTAAGCAGATGAGCATCGTCAATAAGTAACACGCCATTTCTTGCAGGGGGGAGAATCGCCCCATCTATTCCTGGCCTCTCCCCAACTAGAAGGTTAGCATTAATGCTTGTTATTGGAATATTTCTAAATTGCGCAAATTGAATTAACGAATTACACACATGAGTTTTTCCACTACCACTTTCACCCACAATGGTGTATAAATAGTACTCGGATCGCCTCAAGTCAAGTAACGCTGCTTTTAACTGCTCAATAACCCACACATTTCTATCTTCAATGTAAAATGTGTCAAAACTAAATAAGTCAGATATCGTAACATCAAGCATTAATTGGTTATTTGATTTCATCTCACTGTATTATAAAATAGTAACGCTATGGATTCCACTAAGAATAATATTTCAAGTTCCCAATATCAGCGCAGCGGAGTTGACCTTGAAAAAGGCGATAGTTTAATTAAACAGCTTAGCCCAATTTTTGCCAGTACCCATCGCAAAGGTGTTATGGGAGAGGTAGGTAATTTTGCTGGCATATTTGACTTAAAACAAACTGCTTTTAAAGATCCTTTATTGGTTTCAAGCACCGATGGAGTTGGGACTAAACTACTCTTAGCACTAGAACATGATCAATTAGAATGTCTTGGTGCGGACCTTGTTGCCATGTGTGTTAACGATATCATCGTTTGTGGAGCAGAGCCATTATTTTTCTTAGATTATTTTAGTTGCGGTACTCTAGAATTAGAGAAAGCAAAACGCATTCTTAGCTCTATCGCAACTCATTGTCGCGTTTCGGGTTGTGCGTTGCTTGGTGGTGAGACCGCGGAAATGCCTGGACTTTATAGTGCCGGCAAAATTGATTTAGCTGGCTTCGCGGTTGGAGCGGTAGAGAGAAATGCAGTGTTAGGTGCGCATAAATGTCAAGAAGGTGACTGGTGCATAGCATTACGTTCAAATGGGCTACATTCAAATGGTTTTAGTCTCGTTCGTTCCATCTTAAACCAACATCCAGCAACTGCTACGCAAATTCAAGATTTGCTTAGGCCGACAACTATTTATATACCACATCTATTACCACTTTTTCCTCGCTTTGAATTTCATGGCTTAGCTCATATAACTGGTGGTGGAATTGTAGGCAACCTACCACGATCAATTCCTTCTGGGTATTATGCTGAATTGGAACGCAACTGGAATGTGCCAGAGATTTTTTTATGGTTACAGCAAGTTGGGAAAATTTCTAGGCAAGAAATGGATGAGGTATTTAATCAAGGAGTCGGGATGATTCTTATTATTGCAAAGGATGATGGGCAATTATTGCTAGATCAGTTAAACAAATCACAAAGTGATTTTGCTTGGCATATTGGAACAATCAAAAAAGGGCAATCTAACTGCGAGCCCCATGTGCTTTGGAAAGAATAGCCATTGGTTATGATGCGCATTGCCGTGCTTATATCTGGAAATGGGAGTAATCTAGCTGCCATTCATCATGCGATCTTACATAAGCAATTGCAGGCTTCAATTGAGGTAGTGCTTAGTAGCAACGAATCTGCCAGGGGACTGCAATACGCTACTTCGGTAGGTTTGCGGACCATCACACTTCCCTACACTTCTACTACTTGTAGAAAAGAGTATTCAAAAAAACTACGCGACTTGTTGAAACCTTTTTCTCTTGATTGGGTTGTACTCGCGGGTTTTATGCGTATTATTACTGAACCCTTACTATCCGAATTCAAAGATACAATTATTAATATGCACCCTTCTCTGCTTCCATTATATCCAGGTCTACATACCCACGAAAAAGCATTAGCAGCGAGAGATAAAATCCACGGTAGCACCATACATCTAGTCAACGCAAAGTTAGATGATGGTCCTATTATCGCTCAAGCAATTGTTCCAGTTGAGCCAGAAGACAATCCAGAACGCTTAGCCTTACGAGTAAAAAAATCAGAATGGCAACTCTATCCACGAGTACTAGAGCTCATTGCTACAAAAAAAATCAAAGTGGAGGCTGGTATAATAAAGAACATATATGACTGCAGTGAAACGATATCAACATTTACTTTCCCACACTGGAATAATCTTCACGATTTTGATGCTACTGTACTACAATCAGTCGGTTGCAGCTCCTCTTAGCCTTACCCCAACTTCACTTACTTATTCTGTTTACTATAATAATTTTTCCATTGGCAACTTTCAACTAGAACTCAAAAAAGAAAAAAATACCTGGGTGAGAACTTCAACACTGGTGGTCTCAGGTTTAGCGCGATCCTTATTAAAATACAACCTACGAGAAATAGTACAATTTAAACTCAATGAAAAAAACCAAATTTTAATTAATACATATACGTTAGAAACCTTACTAGATAAGACACCGACTGGAGTTAATTACGAATTGATTTTTAATCCCAACTCAACAGTTACTATTACTACTACTAACCCTCAAGATGCAAATACTCCACAGCAGACCGAAATCATTAAAGAAATCAGCAATATAGGTGCCCTTGACGAAAATACTTGGTTATTACAAGTTGGACTTGATTTTGCGACTAATAATTTTATAGACCAAAAAAGCTACACATTAATTGACTCTAAAGGTGAGGTAATTGAAACGATAGCTACCAATTCCACCACCACCTCAGTAGCCACACCAAATCCAGTTATCCAAATGCAAAAAGGAAATCAAATAGTAGTAGTTACCCTTAATGCGGAGCAGAACTACCTACCAATGAGAATTGAGCGTTGGAAAAAAGGAAAGCTTGAATTAGTTTTTATTGCAAAATAAAACTATCTAGTCCAGTGCAACGGTTAGTTTAAAATTAAATTTATCTTTACACCCATTATAGATAGGACAAAACTTTTCACTCAAGCCAACTCTTGAATAACCTGCGACGATATTAAATTCTGGAAGCCCCATATACAACCCAAGTTCATAAAGGTCGTAATTGGTAGTAGAAGATACCACTCCTGTAAAGTTCGCCAAATCCCTTTCATGTAATGTAAATCGCGAACCACTAACTAAAAAATCTAGTCCTCTAGCGATATTAATATTTAGTCCGAGTTGATAGTAACTTGATTTTCCGTTACTATTAAAGTAATCATCTGAAAGAAAAGTTGCGATTGATACATTATACTGAACCGTACCTAATGTAAGTAACGCATAGACTTCCTGATAATCATATTTTTTCTGCAACGCAGAAGCTGAGCCAGGGTAATTATAAAAATTAGTTCCGAAATCAAACCTAACATGTTCCTCAGGGAAATCAAAATCAAAACCTAGTGATGAATTAATTTGATAGTTAGCTTTTCTTTTTTTAAGAGGATCAAAAGGAAAGTCAACTGATTTAATTTGCGTAGAAATTTTAAAATAATCAGAAGTTTGATAGGCAAAGGTAAATTCTGTGCTGTTTTTCTTATTGGATCGGGTGAAGCCTCTATAATAATAATCTCGTTCAATGGCAAATATAATTGAGCCTTCTTTGGGGAGTGCAGGCACAAAGAGGTCCGCACTATTTGCTACCCCTATTCCCAACCAATAGATTATTAATGCAATAATTGTTTTTTTCATTTAAAAACTCCTTTATACTTTTTTTCTTGAACTATATGTCTTTAATCTGATAGATTGTAAAGTGATAAATCCACTCGCATCCTTTTGATCAAAACTTCCTTTATCATCCTCAAATGAGCTTAGGGTTGCTTGATATAAAGAGCTATTACTCCTTCTCCCATTGATCATAACCGACCCACGGAATAATTCTAATCTAACCTCACCTTCTACTTTCTGCGCACAGGTGTCAATTAACTTCTGCAACATAGTACGCTCAGGACTAAACCAGTAACCATTATAAACTAATCGCGCATACCTACTCTGTAAATCATCTTTCAGATGCATTTCTTCACGATCCAACACTATAGATTCTAATGCTCTTCTAGCTCTAAATAATACCGTGCCACCTGGAGTTTCATAACACCCACGAGATTTGAGTCCAATATAACGATTCTCAACAATGTCAACTCTTCCGATACAGTGCAACCCTGCGATTCTATTTAGTTCTGTTAATAGATTTGCTGGGCTCATGATTTTTCCATTTATCGCAACTGGATCACCATTCTCAAATTGAATAGTGATCTCATCTGCATTAGTTGGGCATTGATTAAGTGAAGTAGTTCTTCGCCACATAGATTCTTCTGGCTTTTGCCAAGCATCTTCAAGAATACCTCCTTCATATGAAATATGAAGTAAATTTGCATCCATTGAGTATGGGGGTTTGTTGTTGGTTTGGCTAATTGGTATGGCGTGCCGTTTTGCGTATTCTAACAATGCAGTTCGTGAGGAGAGATTCCATTCTCGCCAAGGTGCGATTATGGCAATATCTGGATGAAGTGAATAAGCACTTAATTCAAATCTAATTTGATCATTGCCTTTTCCAGTCGCGCCATGGCTAATTGCATCAGCGCCCTTTTCTTTAGCAATTTCCACCAGTCGTTGTGCGATTAATGGACGGGCAATGGAAGTGCCGAGCAAATACTCGCCTTCGTAAAGTGCGTTGGCGCGAAACATAGGGAAAACAAATTCTTTTACAAAAATCTCTTGCAGATTTTCAATGATTACTTCTTTCGCATTTAACGCTAACGCTTTTGCTCTCGCTGGCTCTACTTCTTCGCCCTGTCCAATATCGGCAGTAAAACAAATGACATCGGCATTTCGCTCCTCCTGTAACCACTTCAAGATAATTGAAGTATCCAATCCCCCTGAATAAGCTAGTACAACTAATGGTTTTTTCATATGTAATTATTTATTTCCAGCACATTATATAATATAACGATATGAGCGATAATAATTTTCAGGATAATGACCCTCAAGAAATTGAAGAATGGGTCAATGCTTTCAATGCAGTACTTCAGATAGAAGGTGCCACTAAAGCTGAAGGTTTACTGAACAATCTATTATTAAACGCGCGTAGGAAAGGATTACACACCCCTTTCTCTTCAAATACCCCATATTTAAACACCATAGCACAAGATAAACAAGTGGCAGCATCTGGTGATTATTATCTAGAGAGAAAAATCAGATCCTTAATTAGATGGAATGCAACTGCCATGGTAGTTAAAGCAAATAAGGAATCTTCAGAACTTGGTGGACATATTGCAACATTTGCATCAAGCGCTACCTTATATGAAGTTGGTTTTAATCATTTTTGGCGAGCAACTAATGATAATCAGTTAGGTGATCTTATCTACTTTCAAGGACATGCCTCACCTGGTATTTATGCCAGGGCATTTCTTGAGGGAAGAATCTCCGCCCTTCAATTAGATAACTTCAGACGAGAGGTGTCGGGTCAAGGCCTATCTTCTTACCCTCATCCATGGCTTATGAAAGATTTTTGGCAATTTCCTACTGTTTCAATGGGCCTCGGTCCAATCATGGCAATTTATCAAGCACGCTTTATGAAGTATCTTAATGACAGAAATCTAGTACCTTTACAAAATCGAAAAGTATGGGCATTTTTAGGCGATGGAGAATGTGACGAACCAGAATCACTTGGTGCCATTTCACTCGCAGGAAGAGAGCGGCTAGACAATCTTGTTTTTGTGATTAATTGCAATTTACAACGATTAGATGGTCCTGTTCGTGGTAATGGCAAAATCATTCAAGAACTTGAGAGAGTGTTTAGAGGGGCTGGGTGGAATGTTATCAAAGTAATTTGGGGTTCAAAATGGGATCCCCTCATTAATTCAGACAGCGACGGGCTATTGTTAAAACGGATGGAAGAAGCAGTAGACGGTGACTACCAAAATTACAAATCTCAAGACGGGGCATTTGTGCGTGATAATTTTTTTGGTAAATACTCAGAATTAAAAGCTCGTGTTTCCCATATGACTGATAGTGAAATATGGGGTTTAAATCGTGGCGGTCATGATCCGCATAAAGTTTTTGCCGCGTATCAATCAGCAGTGCAACATCAAGGACAGCCTACCGTAATCTTAGCTAAAACAGTTAAGGGATATGGCATGGGCAGTGCTGGGGAAGGTCAAAACCGAACTCACCAACAAAAGAAAATGGATTTTAATGATTTGGTAAAATTTAGAGATCGGTTTGATATTCCATTAACGGACGAACAAGTAAAAAATCTTGAATACTGCAAACCTCAAGATCAGACTCCTGAAATGCAATATCTATTTGAGCGTCGCAGAGTACTTGGAGGTTTTTTACCAACTCGTACAACTAAGAAAAAAATTTTTACCCTTCCCCCCATAGAAGTTTTCTCTCCCTTCTTTGAATCTACTGGTGAAAAGGAGCTATCAACTACAATGGTTTTTGTTAGGATTCTGACCGCTTTATTACGAGATAAGTCCATCTCACAAGAGATCGTACCAATAATTCCAGATGAAGCAAGAACATTCGGGATGGAAGGTTTATTTAGACAGTTAGGAATTTATTCAAGTGTCGGGCAATTGTACACTCCACAAGATAAAGATCAAATAATGTACTACCGAGAAGATTTAGCTGGTCAAATCTTAGAAGAAGGGATTTGTGAAGCTGGAGCAATGAGCTCATGGATAGCTGCCGCTACTGCCTATAGCACTCATCATCATCCAATGATACCGTTTTATATTTTTTATTCAATGTTTGGCATGCAACGAATTGGTGATTTAGTCTGGGCCTCAGGAGACATGCGCTCTAGAGGATTTTTAATTGGGGGTACCGCAGGCAAAACAACCTTAGCGGGTGAGGGTCTACAACATCAAGATGGTCATAGTCATTTATTGTCATCAGCAGTTCCAAATTGCCATTCATACGATCCCGCTTTTTCTTATGAGCTTGCGATTATTCTGCAGCATGGCCTTAGGCAAATGTTAATTAACAATCTAGATCACTTCTACTACATTACCGTTATGAATGAAAATTATCGTCACCCATCTAAACCAACACAACCTGCTATAGATGAACATATTATTAAAGGTATTTATTCATACCAAAAGGGAACAAACGATATTCATTTGATTGGTTCGGGAGCTATTCTAAATGAAGTGATACGCGCCTCAGATATCTTAAGAAAAGAATTTAATTTATCTGCTTCTATCTACAGCGCTCCGAGTATTTCAGAAGCGGTAAGAGAAGCGCAGGATTGCGCAAGGTATAATTTACTTAATCCCGAACTAGACAAAAAAATCTCACACCTTTCTACTATTTTTTCCAACCAAAGAGGAATTATAGTTTCTGCATCTGATTATGTTAAAGCTCACTCAGAGCAAATGCGTGAATTCCTGCCGTTGCCATATTACAGTCTTGGCACAGATGGCTTTGGTCGATCAGATACAAGGGCTTCCTTGCGTGATTTTTTTGAAGTAAATCGATACTACATTGCCTACTATACGTTAGCTGTCCTGGCCCAACAAGGTCAATTTCCTCAATCTGAGCTACTGAGAGCCAGAACTTTACTAAAAATAGACTCACAACGAATTAACCCTATAAAACGATAAACGACATAATGAGTGGAGATATTCAAACTTTTAATATTCCTAACCTAGGAGATTTTAAAGATGTTGAAGTAATTGAACTATTAGTAAAAGTTGGAGATACCCTAGCAAATGATCAGACCATTCTAACTCTAGAATCTGAAAAAGCAGCCATGGAAATCCCCTCACCTTGCGCAGGAATCTTAGTTGATTTACTTATAAAAAAAGGGGATAAGGTATCAACCGGCACACCTTTTGTTAAAATTCAACTTAGTGCATCTTCTTCACCTACACCCACACCACCTACACCCACACCACCCACACCACCTACACCCACACCACCCACACCACCTTCACTCAACACACCCACTCCCTCTGTTACAACCACAAGACAATCCTCTACTACAACTGATGTAGCCCCACCTCAAAGTAACTTACTACAGCAACTAACATCTTCACAAATAGTGCTTGCCCACGCATCACCAAGTGTTAGAAAACTTGCCAGGGAGCTAGGGATTAACTTAATGCAAGTTAAGGGGACTGGAGCCAATAATCGTATTCTTCATAATGATTTAACTAACTATGTAAAAATCGCAATTAACAATCCTTCAACTAATCAGGCTCTGCCTCTTGCACCAGAAATAGATTTTTCTCAGTTTGGGCCAATTCACATTGAGAAGCTTACTTCAATAAATCAACTCACCGCCAAATCCATGCTGAGATCCTGGACCACCATACCACATGTGACTCAGTTTGAAGAAGCAAGAATTGACACCCTCAATTCTTTGCGTGAATACTTTAATAATGAATACAAAAAAGAAAATATAAAAGTTACTTTTCTTACATTACTAATAAAATCAGCAGTTAACTGTCTTAAACAATTCCCGAGACTAAATGCATCATTGAGTAACGACCTAACCAATCTTACTTTTAAGAATTACTATCACATAGGAATTGCAGTTGATACTGAGCAGGGATTAACTGTGCCAGTAATTAAAGACTGTGATAAAAAATCAATTAAACAAATTGCTATTGAATTACTAGAGATTAGCGCAAAAGCTCGGGCAAGAAAACTTTCTCCTCAAGATCTTAAGGGCGCCTCTTTTACGATTTCTTCATTGGGCGGAATTGGTGGTAAATTTTTTACACCAATAATCAACCCTCCTGAAGTTGCGATTTTAGGAATCTCAAAATCTTTTAATACATTAACTCTTCTAGATAACGGAACTTTGGCCAACCAAACCTACCTCCCCTTATCACTATCATATGATCACCGAGTTATAGACGGAGCATTGGCGGCAAAATTTACATCAGCTTTGGCAAATTGTATTGAACAACCTTGGTTATTCATTGAAGGTGAAGACAAAAATCAAACTTTAAAAAAATTCATACAATCTATGATCAATCCAACTTCAAATAAAACCAAATCTAAAAAGAAACCTACCAAAAGAAAAAAACATGGAAAATAACCATTTCCAAGTTGCGGTGATTGGCGCTGGTCCAGGAGGATATACCGCAGCATTCAGATGTGCTGATTTGGGTTTAACCGTTGCGCTCATTGATGACAGCCCCGTTCTTGGGGGAGTCTGTCTTAATGTCGGTTGTATACCTAGTAAGGCGCTCCTCCATGTTGCGGAAATAATAAGTGAGACCAAAACACTTTCAAAACATGGCGTGGTGTTCTCGGAGCCAAGCATTGATATACATTCATTGATAGAGTGGAAAGATTCAATAATTAAACAACTAACATCCGGTTTAACTTCTTTGGCAAAAAAACGCAATGTCAAGACAATCATGGCCCGAGCTACATTTAAAGATTCACATACTCTTACGCTTAGCAATAATAGTACCATCACATTTGAAAACTGTATTATTGCAACTGGTTCATCAAGCGCAACACTTCCACATCTACCTTCGCATTCGCTTATTTTTGATTCAACCAGCGCTTTATCTCCTAAGCGCATTCCAGAATCTTTGTTAATTATTGGTGGAGGAATTATCGGATTAGAAATGGCCTGTATTTATTCATCACTTGGCACAAAAGTGTCTGTAGCAGAATTTCTACCAACCTTACTTCCCCAGGTAGATGCGGAGATCTCTAAGCCATTAATGACCTCTCTAATGAATAAGCAGGTTCAACTAAAGCTTAACACTTCGGTAACTTCTTGCGCCCCAACCGATCACGCTGTGATGGCAAAACTAACTCATAATGAAACTAACAAAACTGAAGAACAAAGCTTTGCTTCTGTACTTGTTGCGGTAGGCAGAACACCAAACTCAAACATATCGCCTGAGCTAGCTCAGGTTTTTCGCAATGAAAAAGGATTTATTCCATCTAACGATCAAATGCAGACTAATGCCAAACATATTTATTCAATTGGAGATGTTAAAGGGCAACCAATGCTTGCGCATAAAGCCAGCCATGAAGCAAAGATAGCTGCAGAAACAATTGCAGGAAAAAAATCCTATTTTGATGTTAGGACCATTCCTTCGGTTGCTTACACAGATCCTGAAATTGCATGGTGTGGTATCACAGAAAAAGAAGCCAAACTAAAAAATCTCCCGTACCTTACCCAGTCGTTTCCTTGGCAAGCCAGCGGTAGAGCGTTGGCTGTTGGTGCAGCATCGGGTATTACAAAAATAATCGTAGAGCCAGATACTAAGAGGATCATGGGAATGCAGATTTGCGGTAAAAACGCTGGTGAACTTATTGCTGAAGCTATGTTAGCAATAGAGATGGGGGCGGACATACATGATCTCACACACACCATTCATCCTCACCCAACATTATCAGAAACAACTTCTTATAGCGCAGAGATGGTTGCTGGTACTATCACAGACTTATATCTTAATAAAAAATAACCGCTAAACTTGTGAAACCTAAATCAGCCTTTGCGCAATTTCACCATGATATAGTTTTTTTAGGTACGTTGCTTGGCAACCATATTTTAGAATCAGAAGGCAAAGCACTCTATGTAATCATTGAGTCATTACGCAAAGATTGCATTGCCATTACACAAGTTTTCAATGCGCGCAAACAGCGAACCTTAATTAAAAAATTGTCTACATTATCGGATGATGAACTTGAAACCGTGATGCATGCCTTTAATATTTTTTCATTGCTGGCTAATGTCTGTGAAGATGTAACGAGGATTCGATTTGAGTATGACAATAATGATGTAATTGGTACTGTAGCAAAAAATCTTAGCAAGAGGATTTCACTTAATCAAATCGGTAATTTTTTTGATCGTGCTACTATTTCTCCTGTATTCACAGCCCATCCTACCGAAGTGCAACGAGTGAGTATTATGCACTGCGAACAGATGTTACGAGAAACCTTGCTAGGTAGAACAACAAAATCTCTGCGTAGTGATGATTTTGAAAGAATTGGCTTATTAAAAGCCTGCATTACTATGCTATGGAATACCAAATTTACCAGAGTGCATCCTTTAACTGTAAAAAATGAAATAAATAATGTATTACATTGGTACGAGTTAACCTTATTTTCTGTAATTCCAAATCTCTATTCTCACATCGAACGAACATTTAAAACAACCATTAATGTTCCATTTTTACAGTTTGGTCATTGGCAAGGTGGTGATAGAGACGGGAACCCAAATGTGACTGCTGGTGATTTAGAATTTGCCGTAGAACAAAATCACTCACTCATGCGAAAGAGATATCTTTCCATGTTGCATAATCTGTATGATGAATTACCAATTAGTAGTCAAGAGTTAAAAATAAATAATCCACTGCAAAGTTTGATTAAAAACAGTCCAGACACTGAAATACACCATACCCAAGAACCCTATCGCCTCGCCATAGCAACTATAGTAAATAAAGTCAATAATAATATTTATTGCAGTGGCACTGAACTTTATAAAGATTTAGAAATAATCTATCAATCGCTAATTGAAAACAGGCTTTCTACGCTCGCAAGACAATGGGTTAAGCCGATATTACACACAACAAAAGTTTTCGGCCTACACTTAGCTACTATTGATATCCGGCAGTCAGCCAAGGAACACCAAACATTATTAGTGGCAATTGCTCTCAAGCTAGGATGTGACTATCTTAAACTTTCAATCACAGAGCGTTTTGCTTTTCTAACTACTATACTCAAAAACCCTCGGCAAATTGACCTACCTGAAGGTAGCGAACAGTCCTTAGTAAAAGAGATTACTATTTTTAAAACGATTGGGAAATTACAACAACAATATGGTGATCATATTTTTCAATCATACATTATAAGCAACTGTGAATCAGCGCTTGATCTGTATCAACTTCTGGCATTACTTTGTGTTACTAACCCAACTAAAAGTGTAGATAGCCACATTCGGATGGTTGTACCACTCTTTGAATCAATTGCCTCTCTAAATAAATCAGACATAATTTTACAGGAATACTTAACAAGAATAAAAGAAAATAATTTTGCTCTACCTCCAAGTATAGAAATTATGCTCGGCTATTCAGATAGCAATAAAGATGGTGGAATATTTATGAGCAATCATAGCATATTTCAAGCCTCTAGAAAAATCCATAAAGTAATAAAAGGTGAGTTCGGTATAGCCACACGATTTTTCCACGGCAGAGGGGGTAGCACAAGTAGAGGGGGTGGTCCAACTCATCAAGCAATTAAAGCACAACCTAGCAATACCGTGGATGGGCGTATTCGCTACACCGAACAAGGCGAAGTGATTTCTTCAAAATACAACCACAGTTCTGTAGCATTTAATACGCTAGCTACAGTTGTAGCCTCGGTAGTTGAATCTCAATTCTGCCCTCCTCGCTTTGCTCGGGCTAGATCAGAAACCGATCGTTTTTATTCTATTGCGGATACCATTGCTCAGCACAGCGAAAATTCCTATCGAGCACTCGTTCATGAGCATAAAGAATTTTTTAACTATGTAATTAACACTACCCCTTTAAATGTAATAAGCAAATTAAACCTTGGATCACGACCAGTAGCACGAGGACAAACCTTAAGCATGTCTAACATTCGTGCGATTCCATGGGTTTTTGCCTGGGCACAGTCTCGAGTCGCCCTACCTGGCTGGTATGGACTTGGTAGCGGTTTGGTAGAAGCTAAAAAGCAATTTGGACTACCCACACTCAGATTAATGTGGGAACAGTGGGATTTTTTTAAAATGATAATTTCTAATGCGAATATGACTATGTCAAAAACTAATCTTTCAATAGCAAAATTATACGCTGGATTAATGCAAGATAGAAATACGGCAGATGAGATTTGGCAACAGATTGAAGCAGAATGGCATCAAACCAACAAGATGATTATTATGATAACCGGATCAAAAAATAAATTGCAGGACAATCAAGCTCTGCAACATACCATTAATTACCGACTTCCATTTATTGATGCGATAAACTATCTTCAATTAGAAACTATGAAGCGCCTACAATCAAAACCTGATGATCAAACCTTAACTACCATGCTGCTCGTTAGTATTCATGGTGTGGCATTAGCCTTGCGCAACACTGGCTAAATTGGTGAATAACACAATGGTTTAAATAATCGAGAAAATACATTATTTTTCTTACAGTCAACACCTAATATATTGTCAAAAATCAAATAAAAAAGCTCTGCAAGGGTACCATTTTTTTCAAATGGATATTTCTTTTTTGGAGATGCTGGGTAGGTGAATTTTAAAGGTTGATACAATGATAGTGTATTATCATTGGTAAAAATCTCAACTATGCCAGTGGGTATGATTGGTTGATTATCGCGATAGTAATTTTTTAAATATCCTGCACTTGCAACTATTGTATCTGGATTTACATTAGAGTTGTTTTTAGCATATATAAATCCATAGGTTGAACGCAAGTTTAGTGTCGATACACTAGCAAATTTTAATTGGCTTTCCGGGCTTTTAATTAGATAGTATGTAGAATTAATTAGTCCGGGCTGTTCAACATATCCACCAATTGAGCCACTCGCCTCAATTGCTAGATTATTAGCTATAATCACAGCACCTGATTTACTCACAACACTTACCTGCGCAAAACGATTATCACCCATTGCAACAACTGTTTGCCCGCTTAGAGTAGAAGTAGAAGTTTCAGAATATGTCGCCCTTATTTGTAATTTGAGATAGTTCGTACCCATTGTAGTTTGATTAATTCCCGTATCAAGAAAAGCAATATACCCCCAGGTTGGGACATAATTCCCACTTACTGGTGTTGCGATCAAATAGGTAAAGTCTAAAATACAGCAGTTATCTTTACTGTTTCCATTGGTAAAATAAGCCCCCGCGAGTAGTGAGCCAAGTCTAACCGAATCCAAAACTCCGTTTGTAGCATTAGAATTACTAAATAAATAATTAAAATTATTTGTGCTATAGCTAGAGAGATAAATAGCATTTTTACTGACAAATCTGGTTGTCAATTCTCGTAAACCAATAGACTCTGTAGATGAGCCACTAGAAAATAAAACAATTGGGTTAGTCGCAGTTCCAACCGTACCATTAGGAGAGCAAATTGCGATGAGCACATTGGCAATACAATGTGGCACGACCACATTGCTAAAAGTTGTTAGTGTCGGAGCAACACCGTTTACATATGGACCATATCTTGATATAATTATTGATGACGGGGATGCACTTCCAAAACTTGTTTCTAATAATATTTGTTGGCTGGTAAGAGTTCCAATGCCAAACGAAATCAATTCGGATGATCCAAGTGCTTCAACACGAAAATGAATAGAGTTAAAAATTGTGACACTTGAAAAACCTGTTGAGATGGCTAACTCTTTATCTATCAAAGGTGCCTCAGATCGGATAAAAACTCTATATCCTGTTATGGAGAGTGATTTTGAAGTAGTGAGCGTTCCGCTAAATAGTAAAGATGCTGCATCAATATATAAATCATTACTGGTAGAAACTGAGGGTGGGGTTACGAGCGAATGAATCACTAATGGAGTTGCAGAATTAATATTAAATTGATTTATCGCTTTAATAAAAATATCACTGGTTGCGTTTGCATCCCCTTGAGTGCTAGCCACCTGCAATTTAACAGCACCATCTTCTTTAAATGGATCTGTGCGAAAATATCCCACTTCAATTCTAATCGGACTATTTTGCGTAGAAATTACAGCACCAGTAATATCGTAAGAATACAACCCAATCGCAGAACTGGAATACAATGAAAGTGATCTAGCAACAATGTAAATACCATCAGCCATGGTTAATTTTCCATTCAATGAGCCAACATACTCCACTCTAAGATTTATTGCGGCCTCAGGATAATTAAGAGAGTTAGTGATATTAAAATCACCGCTATCTTTAAATAAACTTAGCGTCCCATTATAAAAACCTTTTATGGTTGCTAGATCTAGTCCTTGATTTGAACTTTTTAGAGAAATAAAACCATTTTGTGAGGTTTGTATAGATAACGTGCTTGAGGTCCAACTAGTACATGAACTCCCACAAGAGATTATAAAGTTAGTAGTTGAAGAACCTACTCCTCCGTATGGCGCGCTGAGAGTAAGCGCTGGGACACTTATAATACTCGTACTTGAAATAGTGGCATTCACTCCAAGCGCAATTAAATTTAATTTATAAACCGCTGTTAAAGATGATAAAAGAATATTTCCAGTGGTTTGGGTTATAAACAATTGGTTCCCACTGAGAAGTGAAGCAAAAGCTGAACTAGTTAATAGTGTGGAGGCACAACCATCACCACACTGAAGATAAATTGAACCATTACTACCAGCGGATATTGTTACTGAAGTTATACTTCTATCCAAAATAATTGGGCGCTCTTGACTTCCAATATTACCTGTTGAAGTAAGTGATATAACTCCATTACCTATTATGGTACAGCCAGTTCGATTAGTAATATCGCCTGTGATATTAATCGTTATTGGAGTTGTCGTTGTCGCCCCGCATGATGATGAGACATCTGTGCTTGCCGATGTAGCATCGGCAATATTATATGAAGACGATCCAGAGCATGGAGCGGAAGATGCTCCTGCTGAAGCACAAAGCAAAGTTGAAACCCCATCTCTAGCTAAATAGACTGTGCCTGTAGTTGTGGCGGTAAAACTATTAAAAATATCATTTGAGGCGCTAATTCCATAGACTAAAATTCTAGCACTTAAAGTTCCAATATCACCGCCATCTGTTCGTAGCTGAATACTACTTGCACTTAGAGAAGCGCCACTTAATGCTACAATTGTAGCGCTAGGTGAATTAGCATAAAGAATGAGAGTTCCTGAAGAGAAAATTGGGAACGGTATGGTGATATTCCCACTGGTTTGTGTTAAGGAAAAGACTCCGGTACTTGAAAATGAGTGTGAAGCAAGCAACACACCTGATTTATTTGCCTTAAGGTAAGTATCACTCGATGCGCCAACACTTGTTGACAGAGAATTGCTATCCCATTCAGTTTTATCTGTGCGAATTTCAATAGGGGCGCTTGCAGAACCAATTGAACCACTTGCAATCAGTGTTAGAGAATTTGCACTAAGTAATGAGCTAAGTGAATCAATAATACTTCCATTCTTAGCATGCAAGCTAAGTTTGTTAGCACTATTCAAACTATAAGATCGCAATAAAAGTGCAACATCCAAATCTCCATTTTCTAGCGTTGAATATCCGAACCAGCCTCCATCTGCAATAGTCACACCAAGGTTTGCAGGTAAGCTATTCGCATTCAGTTGATTTTGGCTGATATACACCGACCCTACACTAGCGTTCAATTGAAGTGAAGCTGGGTTCTGAGAAATAGATACTGGGAGTGAAAAAGTTCCAATTGAACCATTAGTTGCGGTGAGAGTAATAGATACACCACTTCCAGAAATATTTACCGAATTCGCATCTGGTTTGCCATAAATTCTTTGTGCAGTGATTCTGATAGTTCCATTAAGGTGATTGCTCTGCACCTCTCCTAAGGTTAAACTGGAAACTGCGCTAAGATAAATCTGTTTTGCCTTTCCATTAAAAAATCCAAATCTTTGATCAATTTTAATTGGGCTTGTTTGCTCACCTATCGTTTTATCTACATTGTCAACAACGAGGGATAGGGTTGGTGATTGAATATCAATTGCATAGGTATTTTCTCTTGAAAGTATAGAGCCGGAAATGGCACGCAGTCCAAAGTGTGTTGGTACCGTTACTAGTGAGTTAATAATAATATCTCCAGTTAACTGAACTAAAGATAATGTTCCGAGACTAAAATTTGAACTATCATAACTTGTATCATACGTTAATGATGCGTTGCGAAGACCTAGGGCATTTGACATGCTTGCCAATCCAATTGAACCTGCTGTTGTACTTGCCGAGATAATTAGGTTCGTAGCTGTTACGGTAGCCTCATTATTACCACTCCATGGGATCACAGTAATTGGGTTTTCAATGCTTCCGACAGAACCACCATTTGCGGTTAAGGTAATAACCGATGCCTTTACATGATTCTCAACTGAACTAGAAGTTACAGAATTCGACCCGCCAGCAATGAGAGTAATTTTTGAATTAGGCAAGTCAATTCTTGCGTAGTTGTTAGATTCATGGCTTAAAGTTAAATTTCCTGCAAGTGCGTTAAAAACTACTGTACCAGTAAATGAAAGTGGAATTAATATATTCAATCTAGTAGTAGCTGTGGGTTTAATTAAAAAAACTCCATCTTTCTGAAGTATCGCTAAAGTGCCAGAACTACTTAGAACAATTTCACCATTAAGCAAAGTGGAGGCGTCATTTTTATGTTGCAAATATACCGACCCTTTACTTGCCTTGAGGATGAGATTGGTTGAGGAAACTACACTAGCAAAAGAATCAAATATTAATGGAGAAGTCGCGGACGCACCCAGTGAACCTACGGTTGCCTCTAACAAAAGATTAGTATTTATTGGGATTTTAAACATGCCTGTGGTTTGCATAGTAATGTTTGGGGCTATGATATTGATTGTGCTTGACGCATTTGCAGGAGTAGTTGGGACACCGTTTTCAATAGTGCCAAGATTTAAAGCGGTTACTCCTTGTGTGTAAATATCTCCAGCCTTGGCATTGGCAGAATACACCGAAGTACTCGCACTTTGACTGATCCTAATAGGTAAACTTGAAGATCCGATTGAGCCTGCCGAGATTAGTTGTAAATTTGCATTAGTGGTTATTGAGATATTTGCTTGCGTTATGATTGAGCCCGATTTTGCCTCAAGAATTAATCCAGAAGTTCTAGATATGTTTGCGGTAAGTGAGATGTTTCCACTACTAGCGATCAGGCGTAGATTTCCAGATGAACCAGGGGTAATCGCTGCATTGAGATAATTAAGTAAATTAGAAGAATTATCATTAATTAAATAAATTGATCCTGTAGATCCAGTTAACAGGGTTGCAGTACTAGCGAGTTTGGTTTTTATATAAAATGGATTTAATTCACTACCAATATTACCTAGACTAGCAGTAGGAGACATACTATCACCTAAAGCCTGTAAATACAATTCTGGAACTTCTATAAAGGGACTAGTAGTAGTAGCATCGAAAGGAAGTGAAGTTATTATGCTCCCTTTTGAAGCAACCAATCTGAATAATTTAAGTTTTTGTTCTAAAATCTTAATTGGCGCAGCTAGTGTAATATCCCCCATTGACTGAGTCAAAGAAAGCGTACCAGATGGAGATAATTTTATCCCGAGGCTTGCATCACTAATGGAAAAAAGTGGGAGTAGGACTGAGAGAACATTGGATTCTGTTTCTAAATAAACTCCACTTTCATTTGTGATGGCGGATGCGAAAAAATTGGAGCTCCCAATATCACCAGTAATTTTAATTGGATTACTTGCCGTACCAATTGAGCCACTGGTGGCCGTTAGAGATAATTTTATACTTGTCGCTCCTTTTGAAATAACAGAACTAGCTGTTTTGGTTATTACAGTCGCAGAAATGTCAATTGAAGTTGTGTCTGTGCTATTTTCAGTGATATTGCCAAGCTGTATGGCTCCAGTACTGGAGATAAATATCCCTCCTGACGCGCTTGCACTAAAAGTAACCACATCAATTGTATTGACAGATGTTTTTAAAATCGCGATCTTTTGTGCGCTTGATCCAATCATACCACCGGCTGTTAAAGTAAGACTTCCGACTGTCAAAGATATATTTGGCCCAATAGTGATTGCAGAAAGGCTATTAAATTCAATCGGATTAGCCACTGAAATATTTTCTGAGAAATGAATTGCTGAATTTTGTTTCAGATGAAGCAAGCCACTAGTGCTCCATGTTATCAACCCTTTTAAGTAATCAGTAACTTTATCGCCAACAAGATAAATTGACCGACTGCTAGTTAAGATTAAATTACTATTTGTAAATTGAGTATCAGGGCTACTTCTAATTGATAATGTAAAAGGTCGAACGATAGTTCCGATATTTTTATCAGTTCCCTGTGCGATCAATTCAATCGCGCTCGCACTAATACTTGTGCCAAGAGAATTAACAATGCTTCCGTTAGATGCTTTTAGTCTTAGTCGATAAATTATAGATATTTCATTAGCAATACTCAAATCACCCGAAGTTTGCTCTAGTGAAATTACCCCTGTCTCGGCAATTGAAAATTTTCCTTCTAATAATTGTATTACATTGCTGGCATGTTTTAAATACACCGAACCAGCATCTGCCTGCAATAACAAATTGGTATCTGAAATTGTGTCGGTAAATGAAATAGCCACTGGACTCTCAATTGTTCCGATTGAGCCAGTAGTGGCAATTAATTTCAATTTACTATTTGCTCGAATAGATATCGTCTCAACACCTCTGATTGCTGGTGCTTTAATTTGAATGGTTACTCCGCTACAGGGTGCTGGTGCTGGTGCGCATGTTCCAGTAGTATTTGTGGCAATTGAATTTATTACGATATCCTGTAGACTCGTAAGATAAACGCTTCCTTCAGAATAAACACTACTTCTTGAGAAAATTGTTAGGGTTTGGGTGTTTGCAAACGTAGCAGGTTTAACCAGGGTAATTGGATTTACATCACTTCCAAAATCTCCTTTAGAAAAATCAATCTCATAAGATTCGGCTGTTAAATTCACCCCGCTGGCAAATTCAATTCCTCCAGCCGCTACAAGTTTTATATTTTTTGCATTAATTGACCCATTGACTATAATTTTTCCATTGTCTGCTAAAATACTTTTAGCCTGCAATGTTAATGAGGCGCTCTCTCTAGCAATTGCATTTGCAATGGTGATATTATTATCTCCCTCTTGAGTTAAATTGATTACAGTCGCTGTGATTGGAATATTCTCAAGTAAATTAATAACAGCATCATTTCTTGAAAGATAATACATATTGCTATTTGCCATTAAAGTTAAAGTGGTAAAACTCCCTTGTGTTGCAGTGTAGGTAATCCCGTTAGAAAGCCCAAGCGAATTGGTAGCAGACCCTATTGAGCCAGTCAGTGCAGAAATAGTAATAGAAGGTGAGTTTATTTTTCCATTGTCTGATGTAATATTACCTGAGCGTAAAGTTATTGAATTACTTGCAGAAATAACACCTTTTACTATAATACTATTTTGATCAGGAGTTTTAATAGAAACTTTTGTTGCTGTGATATTTCCTAGTGTCAATGAGCCTGAGGATGATTGTAGATAAATATCACCTAAAGTACTATTTGCAATAAGATTACTGGTTGATGCGGCTTGAACTATAGTAATTGGATTTGTATCTGAACCAATGCTTTCTTTAGTGGTTAGGTTGATAGCTCCATTAGCGGTAGTGGTTATACTACTTGACTTAGCAAAAGTGAGATAGTCTGAGCTTAGAGTTAACGACTTAACATTTAAACTTGCTCCAAAAGAAATGGTTGAGCTAAAATCTGGATGAGAGATAGCAGTAATATTTACACCCGTCTCAGTGTTGGTAAATTCACCTATAATTCGTATCAAAATATTCTGATCTGGCATTGCGCTTCCAGCATCAATTACAACCGAAGTTGTACCTCTAACACTCGCACCTAGGGTAATATTTTTCGCAGCAGAAATCGATAAGGTGTTTGCGCTTGACACTGACCCATCAATATCAATCCTATCTGATATAGAAGAGATTATTAATGCATTACCAGAAGTAAAAGTACCTGTAGATTTTATTAATCCTTTAGAAATTATTGTCATTGTGGTAGCTGACTGTAAATTTCCACTAATTGAAATATCTCGACCATTCTGAGTGCTTAGTGAAATACTTGTACTTGAATTTATATTGCTAGAGATCGCAATATTGGACTTAGAAGTCACAGAAACAGACCCAGAACCTTGTGTTGTAATTGTTTGAGAAATAGTTATATTGTCATTGGTGCCTGTGCATACAGAACTAGTACAAGTAGTAGTTAAAGATAGGCTTACATTTGAAGATAAGTTAAGTCCTGAAGTAAAGGTGCCAGTCATTGAAATACCTTTAAGTGCGGAGAGTGAAATAGTGCCTGATGAAACATCCTCTAGAGTATCTTCGTAGATATATGTTGTTCCTAGCCCATCTACACCAAGACCATTGGTATCGGTGGTGTCAGTGATTTGACTTCCTGAATCAAATCCGCATTGATTTGCAGCATCAGGACAGGGAGCTAGTTGGGTTCCTCCAACGATGGATATATAGTCAGGATCTAAGAGTAGGGTATCTTGGGAGTTGAGGGTGAAGGGCTGGGCTTGTAGGTCAATGGTTTTACCTGAAAATTCTATAAATCCTGCTGGTTGATTTGAGTCGTAGTTAGCAGTGGTGGTGGAGATTGATGCGGTTGGGGTTGCAGTGGCGGTGCCATTGGTGGCGAAGATATCTATGGTGCCTTGTGGTGAGGTGATGGTTCCTTGAATGGTGATGTTATTTGTGGCTCTGATTGAGATGGAGCCATGGGGGGTGGAGGAGATGGTTCCTTGTTGGGTGATAGTTTTGGCGATGAGTTGAGTTTTTGTGGTGGAGATTTGTCCGAGGGCTTGAATGGAGTTGTTAAGGATGGTGGGATTGATGATGGTGAGGGTATTGGTGGTTGGGTTGTAGATGGTATTGGTTAAGCTAGTGGATGCTGCAATGAAGGTGTTTGCTGAAACAGATGAGTTGGCTCCGAAGTAGAAGCCTTGTGGGTTTAAGAGAATGATTCTGCCATTAGCTGAGATAGAACCAAATATCTGGGAAGGGTTGCTATCTAGGATATGGTTAATAGCAATAGCTGTCGTAGAGGGTTGGTTAAAGATTACTTGTTCGTTGGCCTGTACATTAAATGAGTTCCAGGTAATAGTGGTAGCAGATGAGGTTTGATTGATGGTGGTGGTGTTAGGGGATTGACTAACGGTGGCTTGGCCATCTTGGATAGACGATAGCTGGGGTGAGGCTAAACTTAATGATGCAGTAGAGACGATAAAACTAAACAGCGCAGGACATAAAAATACACAAAAAAACTTTTTCATAAAATACAATTTACTCCAGTAAACTTCAGGCTTATTTTACCATGTATACAAAAATAAATTAAGTGCCAACTAGAGCACTGAGCAGTTCTTTATCATGTTGCAGTGAAGCATTTGATACGGTAAGTAGTTTATCTCCAATAAACAATGAATTGGCTCCTGCAAGAAAACATAACATTTGTAATTCATCGTTCATGGTATCTCTACCCGCTGAAATTCTTACCCATGAATTTGGCATTAAAATTCTTGCAATAGCAATGGTACGAATAAATTCAATGTGATCTAATTTCTCTGATGTGCCAAGTGGTGTTCCAGGTACACCTACCAATTGATTTATAGGAACTGATTCTGGTTGTAATTTGAAAAGTTCAAATAAAAGGCCACATCTATCGTCTCTAGTTTCACCCATTCCAATAATCCCACCACAGCATAGTTTTATTCCTTTACTGCGTGCATTGGCTAAGGTTTCCAAACGCTGCTCATAGGTTCTTGTGGAAACAACCTTAGGATAGTACTCACGAGAGGTGTCTAAATTATGATTGTAATAGCTAAGACCAACTCCAGCTAATGCAGTTGCTTGTTGCTCAGTTAGCATACCTAAGGTTGCGCAACTTTCAAGACCGAAACTATGTATTGTGCTTATCATGTCTAGTACTTTATTAAAATCATCCTTTGGAGGAGTTCTCCAAGCAGCTGCAATGCAAAACCTATCAGCTCCGTTATTCTTTGCTTCTTGACATTGTTTAGTAAGCTCTTCAATTGATATTAATTTCTCTTTAGTGATCTTTACATTTTTCCAATGTGCGCTTTGCCCACAATAACCACAATCCTCAGGGCATCCACCAGTTTTAATATTACAGAGAGTACTTTTTTGAATTTTATCTGAATCAAAATATTTTCTTAGCACATCACCTGCCTGCCAAATCAATTGGTTAAGAGGTAATCGGTATAGCGATAGGATGTGTTGGGGTGTGATATTTTTATCCATTGCAACATTATAGAGTATATTACCACCCAAATAAATTTTGGTATTTTTTTATTTGCCCAGTAAAAGTACTTAGTTTTTTATACTTCATAAACGATGCTCGTTGAGCTATGTTTTTTAATTCCATATAGTATTTTCTTGAATCTTGAATTTTGCTATTTATATAATAATAATCAATTATCAATGAAATAGCTCGTAACTGCAATAATGCATTTGACTCCGCTTGAGGGTCGCTATCATTAACATTTTTAATCTGATTAACTAAAAGTGCATACAGATCATCTAACTCTCCAATAGTTAATTGAGTTAACTCAAGACCAGATAAAGTTATTGATCTAATTTGTAACAATATATTATTTACTGTTTTACTTGAACTGGTTGATGAAGTTGGGGGCGAGACTGAGACCGCTGGAGGTGAAGCTTTCTCTTGAGGTTTTGGTTGAGATTTTTGTAGAGGTTTTTGTACTGGGGGTTGGGATAATTTTGCATTAATCTTTTGAGTTTCCGCATCCATTCGTTCCGCTATTTTATTTAACCAAGCACTATCTTCAGTATTATTAACTAACGGTAGTAGATCAGATGTTTCTTGAGTTAACATTTTAATAATTTTTTGCGATAATTCTTTACGCTCACTAATATATAGTAGCGATTGCATTCTAATCTTAAAGAAATCTGGTTCGTTTTCATAATTTAGTGTTTGAGCTTTTTTTGCTAGCTCTATCACTTCTCTATAGTGGTCATAGAACTCTTCAGTGGTATTTTTGTAACTATTTTTTAATAACAGGAACTGTGCAATCACCTGATAGAAAGTCAGGTCTGCAGAAACTTCAAAAGAATCCAAATCCAAATTACGAGAAAGTTTAACCATGGTTTCGTATATTTTTTTTGCTTCTTGGTAATTTCCATTTTGCAAAATCATATTAATATAACGAAATGATGGTTCATAAAATAATAGCAATAATTTTTGTCTGTTAATAGTATCATTAAACTGTGATTCAGAATTAATCACGAATTGAGTTAATTGATCAAAGACTACCTTTGTATTTTTTAAATCATCAGAATAAATGTAAGCAATGCATAGATTACTTTTTGCTTTTTGTAGGATAAGATTGATTTCAGGATTAGTGTTATTTTTTGTCGCTTCTAATAAATTAGAAAACACATCGTTAGCGTTTTTAGTTTCTTTTTCAAGTGCGTATCCGTAAATTAAATTATTTCCTGCTTTGACTAGTTGTAAGATGGTTTGGTTAGATTTTATTGGGGATTCACTTTTGTAATTTTTTACCACTTGCAAATACACTGATAGATGCTTTTGTAACTTATCTTTATTACTACTATCAACCACACCAAGATACGAATTAAAGGAAAAATACTTATCCTGACTTTCTTCTGCAAAATTACAGAATGAAAATAAACTACTCAACAAAATAAACAATATTTTAACTGTTCTGGTCATACGGTAAGTGTTTTGATATTTTATCCGAAATTATCGCAGGGTCTAGCGCCCCTTTTGTCAAGCTCATTACTTTTCCAACAAAAAATGAAACGACTTTAATTTTACCAGCGATAAGTTGGGCATGCTGATCAGGATAGGAAATAAACAGATCTTCAATTAGATTTTCTATCGGAATTTGCTTAGAGGATAGGGCTTTTTCTTTAGCATTGGTAATCGCCTGTTTAATTTGCAATTCCGGATCCCCAGCAGTGGATTCATATATTTGCTTAATAGCTTCTCTCATTTCTGTATTTGAAAGTAGTTTTTGTTGTATTGCTTTTACTAATAATACCACAAGATTTGGTTGCAGTGCTTGATTTTGTATTGAAACCTGGTGCTGGTTGGAGTATCTCGCTATCTCTTGTCTAATTACAGAAACCACAAGTTTAGCTTCAGAGACAGGTAATGATTGCATAGTTTTGATGAGAAAATCATAACTTTCTTTTGATTTAATAAAATATGTGACATCGTCCTGATTCAGTTGAAATGATGTCAGGATTAGATATTTTTGATCCTGGCTTTGTGGCAACATTTGAGCGATCTCATCTATCCATACACTATCAATACAAAAAGTCGGAATATCAGGATCGGGGAAGTAACGATAATCGTTCGCCATTTCCTTTGATCGCATAGCTCTGGTTTGGAAATTTTCTGAATCATATAACCTCGTCTCTTGGAGAACTGGTTTGTTATTTTGTAATAATTCATATTGGCGTTGGTATTCCACCTCAATCGCCTCTTCAACAAATTTAAATGAATTAATATTCTTTATCTCAACTCGAGTACCGAGAGGGTCCTGGGCACTCTTTCTAAGTGAGATATTAACATCGCATCTAAACTGACCTTCATGCATAGAAGCATCCGATATACCGAGATCTTTTACCAGACTGTGTAATGTAGTTAAAAAAGCGCTCGCTTCTTTAGCTGAGGAAATAACTGGCTCAGTAACTATTTCCAATAATGGTGCGCCAGCTCGGTTGAGGTCAACTTCAGAATGTTGGGGTGTATGGATTAATTTTCCTGCATCTTCTTCAAGATGTGCTCGTACTAAGGTTACATTATTTATTGCGCCACCTAAAACAATTGGATTTTGATTTTGAGATATTTGGTATCCCTTTGGTAAATCAGGATAAAAATAATTTTTTCTCTCAAAATAACAATTTTTTTGAATTGTAGCATTGACCGCTAACCCAAAAAGAATTGCCTTTGAGACGGCTTCTCGATTTACAATTGGCAATGTGCCGGGCAAGCCCAAATCAACAAGCTCAACAGAATGATTAGATTTATTTCCAAACTGATTTGCTGCACCACTAAAAAGCTTACTCTTTGTGTTAAGTTGTACATGCACTTCTAGTCCAATGACAATATCGTATGTGGTCATAAGTATGGTGTAGGTATAACGGTATGATGCTCGGTGTGTTGCTGAAATTGATGAGCGAAGGCAAGTAGCATTGCTTCTTGAAACATTGGTGCAATCAACTGTAACCCAACTGGTAAATTGTTGCTTTGCCCTACTGGTATGGACATAGCAGGTAACTCAGCCAGATTTACAGAGACAGTAAACGCATCGGCAAGATACATATCCATTGGGGATTTTACTTTTTCACCTAATGAAAAAGGTAAACATGGAGATGTGGGGGCAATAATTAAATCTACTTCTGCAAAAACTCGATTGTAATCTTGGCGAATATTCTCTTGTAATTGTTTTGCCGTCAGATAATAGGCGTCAAAACACTCACTTGAAAGCACAAAGGTGCCAAGTAGAATTCTACGCTTTACTTCAATCCCAAACCCTTCACTTCGGCTATTGACAATTAATTCTTCAAATGTTGATGCTTGCTCTGTTCTATGCCCGAATCGAATTCCATCATACCTTGATAGATTTGAAGAACACTCTGCTGATGCAATAATCTGATACACTGAAATAGCTAGATGATGGTTTGATAAATCCACATCTACCAAAGTAGCTCCAAGTAATTCAAACTGCTTTAAAGCAACTTCAATAGGAATTGCTAGATTATTTGGTAGTTGATTAATGTATGATCTAACCACACCTATTTTCTTACCTTGCAGAGGTTGGTCCAAAGATTGCTCAAAAATTGGTACGGTCGCAGAGCTAGTGGTGTGGTCTTGGGAATCTTTACCGGCAATCATGGATAATAAAATCGCACAGTCTTCGGCAGTTCGTGCAATTATACCGGCTTGATCTAAACTTGAAGCAAATGCAATTTGACCGAATCTAGACACCCTACCATAACTTGGTTTGATTCCAGTAACTCCACAAAGAGCAGCCGGTTGTCTTATCGAGCCCCCAGTATCAGTTGCAGTGGTGGCAGGAACATAGCACGCGCTTACCGACGCAGCTGACCCCCCAGATGACCCTCCCGGAACTTTTGTTCGATCCCATGGATTGTGTACAGAACCGAAAGCACTCGTCTCATTGGAAGAGCCCATAGCAAACTCATCCATATTACATTTACCTATTGAAATAATACCTTGGTTTTCTAATCGTTCAACCACGGTTGCTGAATATGGCGGTGTAAAATTTTGTAACATCTTTGATCCACAAGTAGTCGGTACGCCCGATGTGCAGAAAATATCTTTATGTGCAATTGGAATTCCTGAATATTTTTGATGGGTCCCATTTGATCTTTGGTTATCAATTTTCGTAGCGCACGCTAAAGCTTTTTCTTTCTGTAAACTGATAAAACAGTTGAGTTTATTTTCTGAAGATTCAAATTGCTCAATGCGCTTCAATAGGTGCTCACATAGTTCATATGAACTAATTTTTTTCTCATTAAGGAGCGTAGCTAACGCTGTGATAGAAAGGGTATGTAATGGACTATTCATCTATTACTCTTGGTACAGTGAATTTGTGATTATGAAGATGGGTAAGCGTTGTTATCTGTGAAATGGGTAAGTGAGTCACAACATCTGGTCTTAACTGTTCTTTGGAAATCGGCGTGGAAACTGAGTGATTGGTGTGGGTAACATGCTCACCTGCGATAGTCTGTAAATGCTCTAATAATAGTTCAAAATGCCTAATCATGAGCTTTCTTTCTTCTAAAGTAATAGCTAGTTTTGACAAATTTAATAATTTATCTAAATCATGTTCGTTCATATGTGATATATAATAATGTTACTATTCCAATTTTATACTATTTTGCTCGGATTACTATCAAAATTTAGCGCATTTATTGGTTGCGACTTGTCGATTAATATTGGCACAACCAACACACTCATTTATGAGCGTGAACGAGGTATAGTTCTAGAAGAACCATCCTTGATTGCCGTACAACAAGATCGTTATAGTCAACAAGAAAACATTATTGCAGTTGGCTTAGAAGCAAAAAAAATGGTTGGTCGCACTCCCGAAAAAACTAGAGTAGCCCGGCCAATTCGGGATGGAGTAATTTCAGATTTTACCCTAGCGGAAGCTATGTTAAAACATTTTATGGTTAAATCAATTGGTGCTAGATATCTAAGATTACCGCGTATTCTCATTACTGTCCCATGTGGGGCTAATCAAGTTGAACGAAGAGCAATTAGAGATATTGCATCTAGCGTAGGGGCGAGGTCTGTTTATCTCATAGATGAACCCATCGCAGCGGCAGTTGGAACTAATTTGCCCATTGATCGGGCAACTGGGTCAATGGTTCTTGATATAGGCGGGGGCACAGCAGATGTCGCGGTTATGTCAATGAACGGTATTGTATACGCCAATTCAATTCGTATTGGTTCAGAGAAATTTGATAAGGCAATTATTAACTATATAAAAAACAAACGCAATATAATTATTGGTGATGTGACCGCTGAGGATATAAAACTAACCATAGGTGATATGAGCGGTGTAAAACTTTCTCACTTTGAAGGAAAAGGAGTTAGTATAAGAGACGGAATACCAGAAAGTTTTAAAATTTCAAATGATGAGGTTAAAGAGGCGATAATACCCGAAATTAATAAAATTGTTCAAGCAATAAAAGACGCCCTTGAGCAAACCCCTCCAGAATTGGCAGCTGATATCTCAAACAACGGATTAGTACTAACTGGTGGTGGTAGTCAATTACGTGGATTAGCACAATATGTAGCTTCAGCAACTAATTTAACAGTTATTTTGGCGCAACATCCAACCACTTGCGTCGTGCGCGGAGGTGGTTTAGTGCTTGAGATGAGCGAAATTAACCGTGGTAATTTTGTTAACCTAAGTTAACTAGCCAGTGATTGATATTATTTCACAGGGTTCCGGTATCGCACTTCGATCTCGGTATGTGTATTGCTTAATACTTTCGATAGTATTAATTGTGAGCGACGCTTCATTGCAATTCTCTAAATCTATTCGCTCGTTTGTCATCGATTATGCCGTTTTCCCGATTACAGTAACTTTGGATTTTCCCTCTAGATTTTACTTTAATGTAAAAAACTACTTTCAATCAGCCCATGACCTAGAAATTATAAATCAAACATTGCGTCATGAAATTCAATTACAAAAAAAACAATTACTAACTCTAGAACAAACAAAAAACGAACTAGAAGAGTTGCAATACACTCTGCATGTAATTTCTAAACAGAAAGACTTCAAAGAATTTTTAATTACCGAATATGCAAATATCTCTTTAACCGATCAACAAGAATTAGTCGTTATCAATGTAGGTCAGATTAATGGGATACTAAAAGGGAAAGTGATAACTGATACACTTGGTTTAATTGGAATTGTTAGTGAGGTGTACAAACAAACATCACTAGTGGCACTAATAACTGATCCTTTACTATCGGTACCTGTGCGCATTTCAAGAAATGGTCTGCTCGCCACTACCCGAGGAAAAGGTTTTGGGAAAAATATTGCCATAGATTTTGTAAGAGCAGATGAAGATATTCGTGTTGGTGATTTATTGGAGACTTCTGGAATAGGCGGGATTTTCCCCAAAGGAATACCAGTCGCACGGGTAGTTTCTATAACCCATGATCAGGAGAGAAAAACTACTATTACAGAAGCAAAAACACTTGGTCGGTTAGAATACCAAAATAAATTAATATTACATAATTAATGATTTTTGCACCAATTTTCTATTTGAATCAATGGTGGAAGGTTTTTTTCACTAGACACTACTACCAACTACAGTTTAACTCAATAACAATTATCTGCATGGTACTCGTATTGATTTCTAAACCAACGTTACTTTTACCATTTATACCTAACTGGACATTTGCCATGTTACTTGCTTATATGTATAGATTTCCGCTCCATAATATTAGTCTCGAATTGTTGATTATTGGAATCGTGCTTGACTTACTCTATGGAAATCCTATTGGACTACATTCACTAGTATATTTATTATTATATGGAATTATGAGTAGATTCCTTTTACAACTATCTAAGCTGGGTAGGTTAATTCAAATAATTTCAATACTTTGTGTTATTCTCGCCGAGCGATTAATTATAATTTTAATTTACCCATTCTTTTTATTGCCACTGCCTCCGCTGCAAAGACTAGAAATATATATCCCCATGACTTTTTTCGCTACAATTCTATTTGAATATTTAATAATCAAATTCATTCTTTCAACCACAACTCATGCGCGTTACAGCGGTACTCTTAGATAAAAATAATCTCGGCACAGGGGTATCACTTGCAAAGATAGCTTCTGTTACTAAACTAACTGTCTGGGGAAAAACATCTCCAGACCTTGTAATTCCTCGGTTACGTAATGCTGAAATTGCCATTACTAACAAAGTGCAATTGAATAAAGAAACTCTTTCACATTGTAAAAAATTAAAACATATTTGCTTGCTTGCCACTGGCACTAATAATATTGACATTGATTATTGTAAAAAACATGGTGTAGGAGTTTGGCCAGTAAAAAATTATAGCCAAAACTCAGTAGCAATTCATGCTTTTTCGATGGCACTTGCATTACATCAAGAATTAATCACCTTTAGAGAAAAACTCCAAGCTGGGGCTTGGAGTCAAAGTAAACATTTCTGTTTATTTCAACCTTCGATTGAAACACTCGCAGGAAAAACTATTGGTATCATTGGTTATGGCGCTATAGGTAAACGAGTTGCAAGATTGGCAAAAGCATTCTCAATGAAAATAATTATTTCCCAGCGAGATGATATTTCCGATAAGAGAAAGGGAAGAAAGAGTGTGGATTACCTGTTCCAACATTGCGACATAATTAGTTTACATTGCCCATTGACAGCATATAACCAAACATTAGTTTCAGCGAAAAGGATTAAAAGCATGAAAAGAGGTGCAATTTTAATTAACTGTTCGCGAGGTGGTTTAATTGATGAAAAGGCATTGGCAAGTGCTCTCAATAAAGGTTTAATAAAAGCTGGGCTAGATGTATTAAGCGAAGAGCCTCCTCCACAAAACCACCCTCTCCTGCTCCTGAAACTTCCAAATCTTATTATTACTCCACATGTAGCTTGGATACCTTTGGCTACAAGGCAACGACTAGTAGATCTCATGACCGAACAAGTAAAACGAGCCATAAAAACCATCAAATGAATATAGGATTTTATTGCACCAATGATTACATCAGCGATGATACCCCGTCAGAATCACTTTCACTCATCCCATATCAGCAAACCCCACCCCAAGATCCTATCCTAATACTCTCCAATGAGAAAAGAGGATTTATTAATAAAGAAATTTTAAAAAAAGCAATACTAAAAGACAAAGTAGAATCACTAACCCATTGGTTAGATATTACTGGAGCGCATGATACCAAAGTCAATATCGCCTCTAAAAAGCAACCTCTCTTTAGAGCAATGAACTCTGCAAAAAACACCAGCACCAAACTTGTTGATTTATGTGCAGGTTTTGCCAACGATGCATCAATTTTTTTCAGATGGGGCTATAAACTCACCCTTATTGAACAACATCCAGCAATTGCTTATGCTCTAAAGCTAACTTGTAAAAATAACCAAGTGCAGCTGATAGAAGATAATTGTCAATATCACATGCATGATCTAGCTCAGACCAATGACATCTTTTATCTTGACCCCATGTACCATAAAAAAGAAACGAGTGCAAAAAGTCAAGGACATGCACAATTACTTCAACAACTAACCGCGACACTTGAAGACAATGCCAATCAACTTTTACTAGCATCATTGCAAACAAGAATAAAAAGAATAGTAATTAAAAGGCCAAGAAAAGCTCCATATCTAGCCCAAAAAACACCGACAGTGTCTTATACAGGAACTACCACAAGATATGATGTCTATATCAGATAGATTTAGTATCTAATCGTAGTTACGGTGCTATATATATTCGTATAGATTGGAGCACCATTGGGCAAGTTGTAAAGACAAAATACACGAACTCTCATATAGAGTGGATTTGGTATGGTATTTTTGTAGTATGGTGCGAAGCTTGATGGTTGCGTCGTAAGTGTACCGACAGCACTCGTAGAAAGCAATTTCCAAGACCATGCCTTGCCAGTTTTGGAATACTGATATCGGTATGATACGGTGGCGTAGTTAGGACAGGTAGCAGAAGTTGTTATGGTAAATCGGCTATTCGCTGATTTTACTTGAATGGCTCTCTCTGGCTGTATCGTGATGACTGGAAGTATGGTGAGGTCAGGTACGGTAGTAGCTGTAATAGCAGCAACAGCACTGGTAACACTAGCAAGCCTGCCCGCTTGTCTTGAAGTGATAATAACCCTATAGTATTTTGTGATAGGTGCGGTTATTGGAGGCAGGGTGAGTGTCCGCGCAGTTGCGCCAAGAATATTAACAAATCCAAAGGTAGGATCAAGTGATGATTGCCATTGATAGGTAACCATGGTGTTTGCTGGTGGTGTAGCGAACTCTACAAATAGTGGTATTGGAATTGGTAGTGGCCGAGTCTGACCAAGGAGGTAAGTTGCGCTAGCTGGTTGGCGATTAATCGTAACTGGGGTAAGAGGCGAAGTAATAGTAACTGATACTTGTGCGCTGGTGGTAGTGGTTATAGGCGTAGCAGTACTATCAAGAACACTAATGATTACACGATAGAGTATGTAGCTATCCACACTTGAGGCAGGAGGAGTGTATGACGCAGAAGTAGCGCCAGGAATGTTACTATAATCATCCCTATTAGTAAATGGTGAGAGTGATTGCCATTGATAAGAAATGGTGAACCCTGCTGGTAGATTTTCTGATGTAGCAACAACGCTCAAGGGATTAGGAGTTTGGTTATGGGTGAAGATTGCTGTAGATGGTTGGGAAGTGATCGTTATAACCGGTACCCTTATAACGGTTGCGGTTTGACTGGTAGCTAATGCTTGCAAGTTAGGAGTGGCGCCTTGAGTAAAAGGATTGTCCATAGTGTATAACTT